>CAXHYW010000047.1:0-12403 GCA_964021475.1 uncultured Desulfobacteraceae bacterium
ACCAGCCTGGCCAGCCAGTCAAGGGCATTAAAAATTTTCCTGGATTTTCGATTATGGCGTCATTAATCTTGCCTGCTTTTTTGAGCATCTTCAGCACTTTATTCTGAGATATCCTGCTCAGGTCTGTTACCATAAACTTTGGGGCAACAGAGAAATTGCTGTTGTCCAGAAAACGACAGTCAGAAACAATGGCATGCAGATGCGGATTGAAATTTAAAAAATCACCATAGGTCTGAACAGCGATGCTGGCACCGGGAACCGCATCATACTGGGGAATCGCTGATTTTAAATATGTGTTGATCACCTTCCAGGCGCAGACAGACAGTTTGGCCAGAAGTTTGCGGTCATATAGAAAATAAATTCTCAGCCGTTTGGGAATACTAAACACCCACTGCCGATGGGGGGCGTCTTTCAAAACATTTGTGAGCAGCCATTCTCCATATTCAACCACCCGTTTTGGGTGGTAGGAGGGACAGAATAGATTCAAGCTGGTGTCAAGTGCTTTTATAAGCAGTTTATTGTCTTTTGTAAAAAGAGATGGTGATTCTTTTTACAAAAGACAATAAACTGCTATCTTGCTTGTTATTTACAATAATACGTATTATGGTGTGTGTAGAAACTGTTTTATGTTCTTTTTTTGTGTATAATTTACAAAACAAGCTTTTTTTATGATAAAAATACTTTGAGGACAATATGTTATTAGAATTTTCAGTCAGTAATTTTCGATCAATAAAAGACAAAATTACATTTAGCATGATTGCTGATGATAAAAAGGGAACAAACTCTTTTCAATCAAAAAGATTCAACATCCTTACGAGTGCCGCAATCTATGGGCATAATGCTAGTGGGAAAAGTAATGTTGTTAAAGCTCTTTCATTTATGAAGGAACTTGTTTTAAATAAAAATAAAATAATACTATCTACAGATAAATTACCTTATCAACCCTTTAAATTAAGTAGCGAAACTGAGAACTCTTCTAGTACTTTTGAGATTGTATTTATTATTAACAATATTAAGTATAGGTACGGTTTTGAAGCCGATGACCAAATTGTTTATTCTGAATGGTTATATGAAGATAAAAAAGGAAAAGAAGCGAAACTTTTTTTCCGAGATATAGATGAAAAAACCTTATATGTTAATCCTACCAAATTTAAAGAAGGATTTGGTAAGGAAAAGCTCAAAATAGAACAGATGTTTGCAAAAGTGGAAGAGTTTGAAAACACGATAGACTCTTTTAAATCTCCAGAGAAGCTAAAACTTCTTAAAAAGAATAAACTTGAAGCAGAAATAAAAAGTTTTGAGGAAGAAACTTTAAATATAAAATTTGAACTCCAAAAAGCTTTGCAAATAGCTGATAAAAAATTATCAACAAATGATAATCAATTATTTCTCTGGAAGTGCGATCAGGAAGGTGGAGATATTTCTAAAAAGATTTTAGAATGGTTTGTTGATCTCAATATTGTAGATGGTTTAAGTCATGTAGAATATATTGATCAAGTTATTGATAAAATGAAAAATGAAAAATTCAAGAATAAAGTTTCAAATTATTTAAGGATAGCAGATTTAGGTATTTTAGATATTGAGTCCGTTAATAAGGAAATAACGGGAGAAATTTCTGATAAAACAACAAAATCTAAAATAAAAATATCTCATCAGAAGTATGATGAAAATAGTGAAATAGAGGGTGAGGTTCTATTTGATTTAGAAAAGGATGAATCCGTTGGAACTAATAAATTTTTTGCAATGGCAGGACCAATTTTGGACACATTGGAAAATGGAAAAATTTTAATGATCGATGAATTGGACGCAAGTTTGCACCCTATGCTTACAAGACATCTCATTTCATTGTTTCATAAAAAATCAATTAATAAAAAAAATGCACAATTAATTATCGTTACTCATGATGTCAATCTTTTGAAAAAGAGATCGATTTTTTATAGAGATCAGATATGGTTTACAGAAAAAGATAAGTTGGGAATTACTCGTTTAACTTCCTTGTTAGAGTATAAAGGAGTAAGAATTACTGATAATTTTGAAAAAGATTATCTGCAAGGTAAATTTGGTGGAATCCCATCTCTTAATTATTTTGATAATTTGGAGGTATAAATTGGCCAGAAGAAAGAAACCCTCCGGTACAAAGATCAATGTAAATTCACACAATACTACGCGTAAGAAAAATACAAAAGAACAAAAAAAGCTCTTCCTTTTAGCATGTGAAGGCTCAAAAACAGAGCCAAAATATTTTAAAGCCTTTTTTGCACATCTAATAGAGAATCTTAATATATCAAAAAAATCCTTAGTAATTGCAAAGCACGATCATACAGATCCTATGGGTGTTTTAACGGATCTTTTATTATATGAAGAGGATTATGTGGGCAATTATAAAAATTTTGATGAGGTATGGATTGTAATTGATCGGGATGAAGAAAGAACAGGTGGCGGAGGTCATACAATTACTAATTTTAATGATGCTATATCTAAGGCAAAGAAAGAAGGTGTGAGGGTCGCTTATTCTAATCCATCGTTTGAACTTTGGTATCTTCTACATTTTGATTATTGTTGTACGCCTATACATAGAGATGAGGTTGTGAAAAAAGTAAAATCAAAATTAGGTTCCTATGAGAAGAGTGATGATGGAGTCTTTAAAAAATTCCTAAGCCAGCAAGATACTGCTATCAGAAATGCTGAAAATCTTATGAAAAAAATTATAGACGAAAAGGGTATTGCAGATCCTGCAAAAGATAATCCTTCAACTACAGTTTATGAATTAGTTGAAACTTTAATTAAAGTAATAAAAAACAATAATGTATAAAATGTACTTATGATTTTTTGACGGCCTGCAAAACATATTTTCATTGATTCAAAAACAAATTCTTGTGATTTCAGCTTCAGGATAGACATTCTATTTATAAGGATGGGCTCCAATATTTGTGCAATCCTGTTTTAATTAAATCAAGAAAATTTAAAATGGGTGATGAAAAAAAATGCCGGCTCCATTAAACAATAAATTGTTTAATGGAATTTTTCCGGCTTAATTTTCCGGTGCAACATCCTTGAGTTTTCTGTACAGGGTTCTTAGACTGATAGCAAGTTCTCTGGTGGTCTGGTTTTTCCCCTGGACATCATGGCCGTTACGGTCCTGGCAGGAGAGAATGGCCTCCATCGGGGCTGTTTTGGTTGTTGACCGGATATTTTGATTCGTAAAAAATGTTGTGGCAGGCTTTCAAGGGTAATGGTGTCGCTGTCTTCCATGTTGACTCTATATTCTGGAATTCTCTGATATTGCCGGGCCAGTCATGGGCCTGGAAGGCTGCCATTACCGGGGGTGAAAATCTGAGAATCTCCTTGTCGGCGTTTTGGTTGGATTCTTTAAGAAAGGATTTGACCAAAATTTTTATATCCTCTTTCCGGTTCGCCAGGGGGGGGGGGCAGTTCCATGGGGATGACATTGAGACGGTAAAAAAGATCCGCCCTGAATTTATTGTCCTTTACCAGGATATATAGATCTTGGTTTGTGGCGGCATGACCCGGACATCAATGGGGGTTATTGTGATGCTGCCCACTCGCTGGAGGGCATAACAGATAGGAACTTGCTTTTTGTTGACTAAACCATAAAAAATTCTATAGGATTCAATTCGAGTCATGAGAGGCGATTCATTTAGCCGTGCGATCGATAGCAAATCGCCAAAATATGTTCCGAAACCATAGAAACTCTTTCTACCATTTAGGGTTATAAATTTCGTATACTACAATCGATTTACCTTTTGGTGATTGTTTTTTTGGTGTGTGTGGTCACCTCTTTGAGGTGCAATAGCATTGTCGACCAAAGAATAACAGATTAAAATAAGTTAATATGGAAGTAATAATCAAAACCTTGGAGGATGAATAAAATCTATAATCAAAAACCGTGACACCAAATTTCCAGAATTCAAGATTTGGACGATATTAATGCGTTGACATTTTTTATCAGCTATGATCTTTTGCTGGCAATGGTATCATCAAAATCTTTTGTATCATAAGGAGCACTTCAAAAAGAGTAATATCGACAATTTCTTACAATAGAAGTATTGTTTCCATCTAAAAAATTCTTACATGTAATCTGGGAGGAGTAATGGAATTATTACAGGCCAATCCATTTATGGCGCTGTTTCTCGCACTTTTTTTTGGGTATCTGATCGGTAAATTCAAGGTTGGAAAATTTGAACTTGGCGGTATTGCTGGCACCTTGATTGCCGCAGTTGTCATCGGGCAAATCGGTATAGAGGTCGATAGCGGAGTTAAAAGTATTTTCTTTGCCCTTTTCATCTACGCCGTGGGATACAATGGGGGGCCGCAATTTTTCAATTCCCTCAACCGCTCTACCATTACCCAGGTCATCGCGGCGATTGTGATGACGGTAACAGGATTATTCACCGTCTTGTTTTTAGCCAAGCAGTTTGGTCTAGGCACAGGTCTGGCTGCGGGACTGGCTGCCGGAGGCCTTACCCAGTCTGCAATCATCGGAACGGCCGGCAACGCCATTGACATGCTTGGGTTGGCCCCGGCCGCCGTCAAGGCGCTTAAGGTGGATATTGCCGTTGGTTATTCGGTCACTTACATTTTCGGTACCCTGGGACCCATCCTGATGGTAACCGGATTTTTTCCCCTTCTCTACAAGTGGGATTTGCGTATGGCTGCGTCTGATCTGGCCCGGAAACTCGGCGGTGGCGCAAGGGAATTGAGTGAAGGTGAATACCTGCCCCTTAAAAGAGTCGGGTCCCGTGTTTATCGGGTCGCAAAAGGAGCTGCGGTGGTGGGTCACAACAGGATTTTTCTGGAAGATCTCTTCGACAGTGATCTGCGTGTGGAGTCGGTTATCCGGGGCGATAAAAACCTGGCCCTGGACGAGACCCTAAGCTTCCAGGCAGAAGATCTTGTGATGGTTACAGGGCTTGCCACGGCCCTCCAGAACTGTGGAGACTCCATAGGTGAAGAACATGAAGATGAAGACGATCTTTTCACCGTTGTTGAAGAATCGAGAATTGTTTTCGTTACAAATAAGGAATTCAACGGGCTCACCCTGGATCAATTGCATGAACTGAGCAAAGGCAAACACCTAGGTGTTTTTTATACCCTTCTTTCGAGGATGGGCAATACCATGCCCCTGCTGCCCGGCTCAGTCGTTCATGTTGGGGATGAAATAACCTTAACCGGTTCAAAAGCAGATCTCGACCAGGTTGAAAAAAGTATCGGTTACAAGCCCCCGTCCCTCCAGGCAACCGAATTTATGACCTTTGGTTTGGGGATGGTCCTCGGGTACCTCATAGGTCTCATTTCCTTTAAGATCGGTTCCACGAATATCGCCCTTGGTAGCGGTCTGGGCTGCCTGGTTTCCGGTTTGCTGTTTGGATTTATGAGGGCCAAACATCCCAAATTCGGCGGCGTCAATACCGGAGCCGCCACTTTCCTGCAATCATTCGGGCTGGCTGTTTTTGTCGGTGTTGTTGGGTTGAATGCCGGAAAGGACGCCCTGACAAGCATCATGGAGCATGGCACCACCCTGTTTTTTCTTGGGGCTGGCGTAACCCTCATTCCCCAGATCATCACCTTTTTCTTTAGCTACTATGTGCTGAAGATCAAGAACCCTGTCATCGCCATGGCGGTTGTGGCAGGCAGCAGAAGCGGTAATCCTGCGTTCTCCGCTCTTCTGGATAAAACTCAAAACGCCACTCCCGTGGCGGCATTCACTGTGACCTATGCGGTTGCCAACATTCTATTGACCCTTTGGGGTCCAATCATTGTTGCGGCGATGCAATAAATAAACTTGGAGGAAAATCATGGGATCTAAATTAAGTCCATTTGAATTAAAAGACCAGCTAATCGAAGTAGCAAAGGATTCACAAAACCATATGATGCTCAATGCCGGCCGGGGGAACCCGAACTTTCTGGCGACCCATCCGCGGCGGGCTTTTATCCGCCTGGGGGAATTTGCCATGGAAGAGTCGGAACGGGCCTATGGTTATCTCTACGGCGGGTTTGGCGGTACAACGGTCAAGGAAGGTATCGGCGGGCGTTTCAACGAGTTTCTGGTAAGGAACAAGGAATTGCCTGGGACCCATTTTTTGCGTGCCTCCTTTTCCTACATGACGGATCAATTGGGCCTGGGTCTGGATGAAGTCGTATTTGAATTTTGCGAGGCCTATCTCGGCTGTAATTATCCGGTTCCGCCCCGGATGCTCACATCCATGGAAAAGGTTGTACGGGAGTATCTGATCAAAGAGTTGTACGGGGGGAAAATCGCTCTGAACGATATAGACGTTTTTGCCACAGAAGGCGGTACCGCCGCCATGACCTACATCTTCCAAACCCTGAAATCAAACCGCATCCTGCAAGCAAAAGACAAGGTCGCCATCATCACCCCGATTTTTACCCCTTACCTGGAAATCCCTGTCCTGCCCGAATATGACCTGGACGTCATTACCATTGAGGTTGAAGAGGAACTTGGCTGGCAGCTTAGCAAGGATTCCATCAAACAGCTTGAGGACCCTGCCATCAAGGTGCTCTATCTCGTTAACCCCTCAAATCCGCCTTCGGTTAAAATGAGCACCAGTGTGCTGAACGACCTGGCAGATCTGGTTAAGAACAAGCGGCCGGACCTGATGATCATCACCGATGATGTCTATGGCACATTTGCCGATGATTTCCTTTCTATAGCGGCCATGGTTCCGGCCAATACCCTGGTGGTTTACTCTTTCTCCAAATACTTTGGTGCCACCGGATGGCGGCTGGGAGTCATCGGCCTGGCCCAAAATAATATTTTTGATGAAAAACTAAAGAATCTTCCTGACCAGGACAAGGCGATTCTGGATGAACGGTACAGCTCCCTGACCAAGGATATTCCCGGGCTGAAATTCATCGACCGCCTGGTGGCCGACTCCCGGGCCGTAGCATTGAACCACACAGCCGGCCTCTCCCTTCCCCAGCAGCTTCAGATGACCCTTTTTGCTTTGTCCGCCCTCATTGACACCCATGATGAATACAAAAATGCCACCAAAAAGCTGATCCGCAAACGGTACAACCGCCTGATGCAAAGTATCGGATATCTTCCTGAAACTGATAATAATGCAGTGGAATATTATACCCTTCTTGATCTTCAGCTATTGGGGGAAAAATTCTACAATAAAGAGTTTGGAGAGTGGATCCTGAACAACAATGAAGATATTGATTTCCTTTTCACCATTGCCAAGGAATGTGGTGTTATATTGTTGCCGGGAAACGGATTCGATGATTCTCACCCATCGGCCCGGGTCTCCCTAGCCAATCTTGCGGAGTGGCAGTACGAAGCCATTGGCAAGATGACCCGCAAAGTGCTGGATGAACTCTACCAAAAATTTAGCAAACACTAACTAAACTCCCTTAAATCCCCACAACAGATTGTATCAAATCATGCTGTGGGGATTTTTTTACAATATTTTTTGACCATGGGGGGCGATCGTGCTGCCATAAAATGGTATTGGATTATCATTAAGAATTTATACCGCATTCAGAGCAGGTGTTCCCAGCTCTTTGCTGATATTGACCTGGTTTTTCAAACCATGAGTGAAAAATTATCCTTTCGAAAGAAGGGGAAAATAAGCCGTCAACCTTTGTAATGAATGATAAAATCCTATGAGTAGAAACTTTTCAAATACCTTAATTTTCAAAAGCGGATTGGTTGGACTTCTTGCAGGTTTGCTCGGGGCTCTATTTCATACGTGTCTTGACTTTGCAGACAGCTGGCGAAAAACCTTTATTGATAATATTGACGGTGGCGGTGGCGGGTCCATGGGTCTGTTGCTCCTATTCTTAGTACTGAGCTGTGGTGCTGTTGTCTTTTCGGTTTTTCTAGTTCGAAAATTTGCACCGGAGGCTGCAGGTTCCGGGATTCCACAGGTTGAGATCGCTTTAAAAAAGAATCAAAGGATCCATTGGCAACGCGTTCTTCCTGTTAAATTTATCGGAGGGGTTCTGGCTATAGGTTCCGGCCTTGTCCTTGGCAGGGAAGGGCCGACAATCCATATGGGGAGCGCCATTGGTGATATTGTTGGGGCAGATAAATTTCAGCATCATGTTCTGGTGGCTGCAGGGGCTGCCGCAGGACTTGCCGCCGCTTTTAATGCGCCCCTTGCCGGGCTTATTTTTGTTACAGAAGAGATGCGAGACCATTTCGAATATAATTTTCAATCCCTTATGGCTGTCATCTTTGCCAGTTGTATATCCGTCATAGTGGTGCAAGTTTTAAACGGCCCTCAACCGGAGATCCTGAATGCCTCTTTTCACGCGCCTAAACTTGCTACCTTGCCGTTATTTGCAATTCTTGGAGTGATTTTCGGATTTATTGGCACTGTGTTTAATACACTTATGCTTAAAGGGGTCCTGTTCAGTAAAAAGCAAAAAGGTTTCAGGCCATATCTGCTTGCCCTTATTATTGCACTGACGGTTGCAGTTGTCGGGTGTCTTCTGCCCAATGCGGTAGGTGGTGGTCATGCGGCCCTTGAGCTTGCCTTGCACCATGATTTCAGTACAACGGTTCTGCTGGCTTTATTTTTTCTTCGTTTTCTGTTTACAATCTTTTCATATGCCATTGGTACCCCGGGGGGTATTTTTGCACCCATGTTAGCCCTGGGTACATTCATAGGGCTCTGGTACGGCCAGTTTATCGTGGGTTTTTTTCCTGCCTTGGTTGAACATCCCGGGATCTTTGCCATTGGCGGCATGGGCGCTTTGTTTGCGGCAACCGTGCAGGCTCCGATAACCGGTATTGTTCTCATTGTGGAAATGACCCGCAGTTATGAAATGATCCTCCCTCTGATGGTGACTTGCCTCAGTGCAAGTCTTGTGGCAAATCGTCTGGGGGGACGCCCAATTTACGCTCAGCTGGCAAAACTGGACCCGGTGGACCCTCTGGACCCGGTTGATTCAAAAAATTCATGAGGAGAATCCCTTCAGTCCAGAATGCCAAGACCCAATGAATGGTCTTCCGGGCAGGGTTATCTTTTATTATGACCTGTGATTTTTTTCCCTTGCAGCAGTATCCTGATTGTAGAAACCTGCAAAAATATCATATAATTCTTTGTGCTTTTTTTCCATTTTCATGGGTTTGTCAAAAAAATATTCAGTTGCCACGGCAAAAAATTCAGCTTCATTGGTAGCCCCGTAGGCATCAAGAAATGTAGGTTTCCCCTTTTGTGATTTTTTTATTAATGAATTAAATTCTCTTGTGCATACCCGGGACCAGGCTGCGTAGTCTTGCCTATCATGAAGCGGAGGCACGCCATCGGCATGTCCGTCAAGCATATCAAGAATATGTGCAAACTCATGGTAAACGACGTTATGACCGAATTCAGGATGGCGGGCTTCTTTTTTAACCGCATCCCAAACAAGAATGACAGGGCCCCCTTTAAATGCCTGACCGGAAATAGCGACCTCAGATCTTACCTCAAGGGGGGCTGTGGAAAACATACTTTGTCTCACCTGGGGCACCACCACGGTTGACGGATAAATAAAAATCGTGTGAAAATGTTTATATAAATCGTGGGGCAGCCCAAGCAACAGCATACAGGCTTCTGCCGAGATCACAACACGGATTTCATCTGTGATTTCAAGTCCGTTACAACCTTCAAATGTCTTTTCCTCTGCAAACACCTGGACCAATTGTTCAAGATGAAGGCGTTCCTTATCATTTAAAAACAGATAATGTGCAACTTTTTGTTCAAGGAGCAATCTCCACTCACTGGGAAAATCCTTTTTAAGAATTTGATTTCGCCGGTAATTCGTGATCCATTCAAACATCATGTAGTTTCCTTTGTTCTTACTAAAAAAAAGTTATTCTATATGGTTACCTGTATCAGCATTATCACTATTGATTTTGCAGATTATTTTTTCCCCATCGCTTAAAGAAATATTCAAATCCATAAGCGAAAATAAAAAGAAGTGTCAAAAAAATATGAAGAAAGGGATTTTTAATGCATCAGGACAATCACAAAGGCCAGGATTGCGAACAGGAGGAAACAAAAGGCCAGTGTTCCCATTGTTTTTATCGGCAGCCCTTTAAAACCTTCTTCTTCAAGCTTTTTTAGCACTATATAATAGGTCCTGAATCCCAGGATAAACGCCAGGGCACTGGATAATACAAGCAGGAGGCCGATGGACTTGCCTATCCATTCCGGCCTCAGGTCGGGCAGGAGCTTGACTATTCCCAGGCCAGCAATGGCTGAAGCAAGTCCGGTCCTGAGCCAGGCGGCAAATGTTCTTTCCTTGGCCAGGCGAGTCCTCTCCAGTGCCCAGTGCTGCTGTTTTTCAATTAATAGTTTTTTGTTTTCCGGTGTTTTATCCCTCTTCATTTATACCCCTCCCAGAATAAACTAAAGTCCCATAGCGACAATAAACAGTCCCAGAACCTGCGTGGTTGCTTGTTGATGACTGTTGTGATTCCAAAGAGCAAAAAAAATCAACTATCAGCCAGAATATCCTACTGCCGACGGATATTACTATCCTTTAAGCGCTGGGACAAAATCCGGGATATATTAAAAAACAATTTAGTACCGATCTTGGGAAACCGTTTGGCAACCAATTGAATCAAGTTCTCATTGATCTCAAACACCTCTGTTTCCGATTGGGTGACCACGGTTGCAGACCGGGCCTCCCCGGTTAAAAAACCCATCTCTCCCACAATATCTCCGGCCTGCATGGTGCCCAGACGTTTCCGGGTCTCTTCCTGGACCACATCCACCCGCCCTTCCAAAATAAGCACCATGTTATGGCTCTCTTCCCCCTGGGTAATAAACTGCTCGCCCTGGGAGAGAATTTTTATCTCCCCCATGGTCAGTATTCTGCGAATCTCCCCCTTTTTAAGACCTTCCAGCAGCTTACAAGTCTTAAAATCCAGCTTTTTTCCAATATAGGTCTGGAGCATATCCACAGGAGAGATAATGGGAATTTTGATCAAGAGCAGCGGGGTGATCAGAAGGTCAGAAATCAATGCCGTGAACATACACAGGGCTGCCAGCTTTCCAAACTGGACGGTGGAACCGAACTTTGCAAACAACAGCATGGAGAACCCTGCAATCAGGGCTGCGGAGGTGGACAAAATCGGCCGGATTTCCATGCGCAGGGTGTTCATGATAGCAATTTCATTGGAATCTGATTTTTTAAGTTCGCCTGCATATCGGACCATGAAATGGATGGTGTCGTCCACGGCAATACCCAGGGCAATGATTGCCACAGGGAAGGTGGCCGTGCTCAAAGGGATCCCTAAGAATCCCATGATCCCGAAATTCACCACCACAGGCAATACATTGGGTATCATGGCCAGAGCACCGGCCTTGAGGGAAAGAAATAAAAGTGAAATAAAGAGAAAAATGGCAATGAACATATACCCCAAGTTCAGCACAACTTCCCGGGTAATGGTATTGGAGGCCTTGGCCACCACGATCATTTCACCGGTGACATGGTAGTCCAGATCCTTTGTAAGATTCTCTCTGACAAAGGTGTTGATGTCATCGTAGGCAGCCATAATTTCCTGGGTTCCGGCAGCCCGGGTCCTCACCAGCATACTGGTTTTTGTAAAGTCATGGTTCACAAACCGGGAAAGATTGTCCGCATCCATCATAAGGTTGTACTGGGCAATGAGGTCATTGTTTTTGGGGATTTTGAAAAATGCCTGGTTACCGTCATTCATTTCCTGGTGGGTTTTTCTGACCATGTCCACATACCCCACGGCCTTGCCGTGGTGTTTGTTGAGATAATCATAGAGACGGCCTACGTGGATCAAATTTTCATGGGTCTGGAATGCATCAGGTGTCTTTGATTCCACTACCACCATGAAATTGGTTCCCCCCACCAGATCTTTTTTCAATTTTTCAAACAACACCGGCACATCTGCATCATCCTTGAAAAACTTCACATAGTCGGTTTCAATATACACCTGCTGCACCCCCCACACCGACAAACCCATGACAAGGACAAAAAGCCCCATCACCACATAGCGGTATTGGGTGATACTGGTGAACAAAAACCGTCTGAAATATTTTATGGGGCGGCTCTCTTTTTTGGTACTGACCTTGGGTGTCTTATAAAATCTTAAAATAGTGGGAACGGTCAGAATGGTGAGAATAAAATTAATGGCAATACCAAAGGCTGCGGTAATACCGAATTCCCTGAGCATGGGAATGGAATTGGGGGCAATGGTGGCAAACCCTAAGAAAGTGGTCATGGAGGTAAGAAGAATGGCGGTTCCGCTTTTAACGGCCATGTTTAAAACGGCCGTTAACTTGGCTTTCCCGTTTTCCAGTTCATGCATGTATTCACTGAGCAAATGGATATCTTCCGTGGCCCCCATGACAAAGAGAAGGGTGGGGATAATCACGGAAACAGGATTGATGCC
>CAXHYW010000048.1:0-12375 GCA_964021475.1 uncultured Desulfobacteraceae bacterium
GATTCTCCGGAGTGACTGGAGTTCAGACGTGTGCTCTTCCGATCTGCCCCTGATTTACGGCCATATGCAATCTTTTTCAAAATTCGCCATTTTGTATTCCACAGACAGCAATCAACCCGCATAGCATAAGGATTATTTAATAAATGCCATCTCCCAATGAACTGCCTGAGCAGTTTGAACCCCTTGATCCTGAAAAACACCAGGGTCTTAAGCTTACAAAATCAAAGGGCTTTGGCTTTGCCAGATCCCTTACCTCTGTGCCTATTTCTTTTTCAGAGATGCCGGCCGCATCTCAATTTTTTCCCATTGTCCTGCCTGGTCAGGAAAGTTTTGGCCCTGTGGCTCTGTTTTCCATGGAAGAGGGTGTCAATCCCTATGTGGATGATCAGGGGCAATGGAAGGTGCCCTATATTCCTCTTTGCCTGCGCCTGTATCCCTTTATTATGGCAAGAGTTGCGGATAAAGAGGCAGGGCAGGACAAATTTGTTCTCTGTCTGGACCGGGAATCGGATTTTTTGTCAACTGAGGAGGGAGAGCCCCTTTTTACGGAGCAAGGAGAGCTCAGTGAACTTGTACTGAATACATTTGAAACCCTTAAGATCTACCAGCAGGAGCTTTCCACCACCCAGAACCTGTTCAGTCAATTGGCTGAAAAAGGGGTGATCACTGATCAAAAATTTGAATTCCAGGTCAATGGGCAGTCCAAAAGTATTGAGGGATTCAAAGGGATTGATATGGAAATACTTACCAGCTTAGATGATGAAAGTATTGCCAGCCTGGTGAAAAACGGCACCATGCCCCTGGTGTATTGCCATCTGCAGTCTGTAAGCAACCTGCCACTAGTTGCATCTGCCTCCTGATTTGATAACACACTAACCGGATCTATTGCCGGGCCTCATTGAGGCCCGGACCATTCTGTCTATTCCCTTAGTGCCATATCCACATTCTTGAGCAACGGCCCCAAAAGATAGCTGATCACAGTGCGTTCTTCTGTTGTGATATAACAGGACACCGGCATTCCAGGGGAGAGATAGGCATTCTTGGCAGCCAGATCTTCTTTGTCAATTTCAACATGGGCCTCATAGTAGGACATTCCGCCCTGGGCCGTTTGCTGGGTGAGCAGGTCAGGGGATACATAGGTGACCTTTCCTTTAATCGGGGGAGTGGCATTCCTATGAAATGCAGCCAGCTGAACCTTGGTAGCCTGGCCAGTCTTGACACTGACAATATCCTGGGGACGGACCTGAACCTTGATCACCATTTTCATATTGTCCGGGACAATTTCAAGTAAAGGCATGCCGGGACGTATCACACCGGTCTCTTCAGAATGGATCTGCATATTGATTACAGTGCCGGTAACCGGAGCTTTGACTTTTAACCGTTCTTTTGCATCCAGCTGGGGTTTGATCTGTTCCTGGATCTCAAATATGGTGTCTGTTACCTGACCCAGATTGGACAGGGCTGTTTCCTTATACATGTTTTGTGTATCCACGATTCGCAGTTCAAGTTCCTGGATCATCTGGTGGAACTGGGCAATATCCTGTTTAAGCTTGCCCTTTCGTCCCTTTTGCTCGGACAAGATCCTTTCAAGCTCAAGCACACTGGATTTGCCCATGTATTTGTCCTTGACCAAAGGGCGTTTACTTTTCAGGTCTTCCTCCAGGTTTAAGATTATTTCCTCAAGGCTTTTGAGTTCTTCTTTGGCCCCTTCAATGCGGTTTTTCAACTGCTCGGTCTGGGAATTGTACAGCATTGTTTTACCCTGGAGATCAGACACCCGCGATGAAAATATCTGCTCTTCGGTCATGAGAATTGCTGCCACCTCCGGGTGGGCCCGAAGGCTTTCAAATTCCTGGGTCCAGGCAATCACAGGTTTCATGGCTGCCTCTGTCCTATATCTTTGGGCTTCAGCCTGCTTGGCCCATAATCTACCCTGGAGCAGATCTACGTTTGAACTGACCTGGGAACTTTGAAGCTCTATCAGGATATCCCCTGCTTCAACCCTGTCCCCATCTTTAACAAATATTTTGCTGATCATCCCACCTTCAAGGTGCTGGACCATTTTTTTCTCCCCAGATACCTTGACCACGCCTGATGCAATTACAGCCCCCTGAAAGGGGAAAAAAAAGGACCAGGCCCCTAACCCCCCGAAAAACAAGGCAATGACCAAAAGTCCGGCAATGATGTATCGGGTGGGATCTGTATTCAATTGTGTATTTTTTGTTTCCATCTTTTATACTCCTGCTGCCTGCTGGGGCTGTTGGTTACCGGCAAGTTCATTTAAAACATCCTTGGCAGGGCCGTGCATGGCAATCTGCCCGTCCTTGAGCACTAAAATTTTATCCATGGCCACTAGAATATTGGGCTTGTCCGTTACAATTATTGCGGTGATTTTATTGGTTTTGAGCTGATTGACCGCATGGGCCAGCATCCTGAATCCCAAGTCGTCCAGATGGGTTTGGGGTTCGTCCATGATTACAAATTTGGGATCGTTGTAAAATACCCTGGCAAGGGAGATGAGCTGACGCTGGCCTGCAGACAGGTTTTTTCCGGTTTGATCGATTTTTGTATCATAGCCCTGGGGAAGCTTTACAATCATATTATGAACACCGGCCTTTTGGGCTGCGGCAATTACTTTTTCCGAGTCCACAGCCTGAAGCCTGGCAATATTTTCAGCAACACTGCCGGAAAATAGCTCTGTTTCCTGGGGCAGGTACCCCAAATATCTGCCGAATTCTTCTTTTGGCCACTGGGCAAGTTCAGCCCCGTCCAGTCTTACTTTTCCGGCTGCCGCAGGCCAGATTCCTGTCATTACCTTGCAAAGGGATGTTTTGCCCGCAGATGAGGGCCCGAACACCCCGAGGGTTTCTCCTGGATTCAGAGAAAAGGAGATATTGTGTAAAATGGTTTTGCCTGCCACAGCCAGGGACAGGGCTTCGGCATCAAGCTTTCCTTCAGGTTCGGGAAGGGATAAAAGGTCTTTGGGTTGATCGGTATTGACAAAGGCCATTAACCGGTCATAGGCAGCTTTGGCCTCAATGGAGGCTTTCATACCGTTCAGGCTGCTCTCCAGGGGCCCAAACAGGCGGAGCAGGATGATCACGGAAGCAAATACAGCCCCCACAGTGATTTCATCGGAAAAAAACACAATGACCCCTGTACTGAAAACCAGTGTTAACCCCAGAATATACAGCGGGTTTAAGGCTGCCTGGGTTCCGCATATAAAATTGTCGGCTCCCAACTTGAGTTTTGCAGTCTTATCATCGGTTTGCAGATACCTCTCCTTTACCTGGGGATAAAGCCCCATGGCTGAGACAAGCTCTCTGTGGACCATTGTATTTTGGAACTGTTCTATATTGTCTCTAAAGGCCAGATCGGCTGCAATATACCGTTTTTTTCCAAGAATCCTCAGGAGCAAAAGAATCGACCCCGCAATAATCACAACAGCGGCACTGATACCGCCGATCATAGGATGGATCAGGTATAGAATGATCAGGTACATCAGCATCCAGGGCAGGTTAAGAAAGCCCAATATATGGCCTCCTGCAACAGCGCGCCCAAGGCATTCCAGATCGTCAAGCCCTTTGGGGTAGCCTGGCAGGCTGTTTAATACCATGGGACGCAGTTTTTGAATCAGGCGGCCTGCTGCTTGGATCATGATGCGTCTTCTGGCATAGTCGATCAATCCCATTGCACCAAGGCAGATCAGTACACCTGTTCCCAGGGTATACAAAGTGGCCAGACTGGCACTGAACAACACCCTGTCATAGGTGATGGACATATAAATTGGTATGGCAAGATATATCAAGTTGATGCAGGCACTGAAAAAGCCTGCACTGATTAAAAATTTAAATCCGGATTTCATTATGTTCTGCATTAATTTTCCCCTGTGTCCGCTATTTTGAATCCACCATTGGATTTACCACTGGATTTACCAATTGACTGAATATGTCGTTTTTGCTGCCAAATTTTACCATTTCTCCCTTTTCCATCACCAGCAGTTTATCCGCAGTGGATAAAAGAGATGGTTTATGGGTGATGATGATGGTGGTGGTCCCCATGGTCTTAAGCTGCTGCAGGGCCCCTGCAAGGGCCTGTTCTCCTGCCTCGTCCAGGTTGGAGTTGGGCTCGTCTAAAATAACCAGCTTTGGATTCCCGTACATGGCGCGGGCTAGCCCCACCCGCTGGCGCTGTCCCCCTGAAAGGCTTTGCCCGGCCTCCCCAATATCTGTGTCATATCCCAGGGGGAATTTGGTGATCACATCGTGTGCACCGGCTTTTTTAGCAGCCTCAATCACCTTGGCATCATCCACATCTCCCATCCTGGCAATATTGTCCCGCACGGTACCGGCAAAAAGTTCCACATTCTGGGGCAGATATCCGAAAAACCGTGCCTTTGAATCTGTGTCTAGGTTAAATACATCGTGATTGTCCAGGGTTACCTTGCCTTGGGTCGGTGCCCACATTCCAAGCACCATTCTGCAAAGCGAAGTTTTTCCTGCACCATTGGGACCCACAAGGCCCATGATTTCTCCTGGGTGCAGTTCAAAATCAATGGCGCTTAGAATATTGGTATCCTTGATCCCAAGACTTGCATTGTCCACCTTCAGTTCAGATTCCAGATTCTCAATTGTCACCGTGTTTTCATTATCATAGGCTGCCAATAATCGTTTTAAATTTGCATAGGCTGTTTTGGCATCTGAGGTCTGCTTCCAGGCGGCGATTCCCTGGTTCACTGGTTGCAGGGCAAGGCCCATGATAATGGAGGCCGCTATAATCACCCCTGGATCTGCCTTGTGTGCCACCACTAACGCTGCACCTGCACCAAAAATAATCACCTGCATCAAAGCCCCGAAACTCTGGCTCATGGCACTGAAAAAATGCCCCCTCATCCCTGCCTTATCTTTGGCCTCCATTTCCCTGTCATGGATTTGACAATAGCCTTTGGCAGCATTGTTTATCATTGCCATGCTCTGGAGGTCGGGGGCGGTCCTGAAACTTGTTAATACCCATTGTCTGCCTTGTGTACTAAAGCCTTCAGCCTTTGCAAGCTTCTTTTTAGTCAATTTGTCCTGGAGCAGTCCTAGGGTCAGGATAACCACAGCCCCGGCGCTTGCTGTCATGCCCAGCACAGGATGGACAAGAAAGATGATTCCAAGATAGATAAAAATCCAGGGAACATCAAAAAAGGCAAAAATGGAATTTCCCCCCAGGTAATTTCTCAGGGTATTGATATCTTTGAGTCCAGTTGTGTATGCCATGCTGTCTGACCGGCCCAGGTCCTTGAGCATATCCCTTAACACCCTAGGGGTTAAAAGGGCGTCTATCTTTATCCCGGCCTTGATCAAGAGGATGGAGCGGCAGAATTCAAGACATCCCTTAACAAAAAGGGCTGACAGGGCAATAATGGTAATCACTGTAAGGGTGGGCATGCTGCCCGAGGAGAGCACCTTATCATACACAGAGAGCATATACAAAGGGAAGGTCAGGGCAAGGGTGTTTACAAACAGGGAAAAAAGCCCTGCATATGCAAAGTATTTTACACAGGAACGAAGAAAGCCAATCATTGACCACCTGCCAGTTTTGCAAATACGTCATCTTTAGGGCCGAACAAGGCAATTTTGCCGTTTTCCATCACCATGATTTTGTCCATGGATTGAAGTAAAGATGGTTTGTGTGTCACCATGATACAGGTGCAGGCGGCGCTTGTTTTCAATCCATTTAATGTGGATAACAACTGGTTTTCCCCTGCTTCATCCAGGTTGGATGTGGGTTCGTCTAGTACCAGAAGTACAGGATCATTATACAGGGCCCTGGCAAGGCCTATTTTCTGGCGTTGCCCCCCGGACAACCTTATCCCATTTTCCCCTTCCAACTGGGTATCAAGACCATCTGGAAAATTGTCCATCATTTCCTTAATTCCTGCAAGTTCAACAGCCTTATCCACCTGGTCCATATCCACCGTTCCTAGCCTGGCAATATTCTGGGCCACAGTACCAGGAAACAGCTCAATGACCTGGGGCAGATACCCGATATATTGCCCGATATCTTCTTTATCCCAGGCAAAGATATGGTTTCCGTCCACACAGACCTGTCCCATTGATGGCGGCCAGATCCCTAAAATAAGGCGGCACAGACTGGTTTTTCCAGCCCCGCTGGGTCCGATTAAGCCTAAAAACTCTCCCTGGCCCATTTCAAAGGAGATCCCACTGATCAGGATCTGTTTATCCTTTTGAAACACAGCACCTGTAACAGAAATTTCTCCTTTTGGCCTGGGTAATTCCATTGTAATCTTTTGATTGGCAGCGAGATTTGAAAAGGCTTTTACCCTATTATATGATTCTCTTGCCTGGACCGTCATGCGCCAGGATGACACCACCTGCATCAAAGGACCTAGGCCTCGTCCCATGATAATGGAGGCTGCCACCATAAGGCCTACGTCAAACCCGTGTTTAACAGCCTGGTAAGCCCCTGCGCAGTAAATCATCACCTGGATCAGATTCTGCATGGGCTTGATCACGGCCTGGATGGCTGCTGCCACATTGCTGGAGGCGGTCTGGTTTTTCATGACCTGGTCATTGCCCCTGGCAAACCGTTTGCCTATAGCGGAAATCATGCCCATGCCATTAATGACCTCAATATTTCGCATGAACGAGTCAATAAAACGATAGTTTTTGGCATTCATGGTATTGGCCTGGGCCATGCTTTGACGGACAAGTGTTTCCTGGAGGAGACTTAGGCCCACCACAGTTAGGACCCCCAATATTGCCACAAGGCCCAGCACCGGGTGAATCAAAAAGACCAGGGCCAGATAAAACGGGGACCAGGGCGCGTCAAACAGGGCATAAATGGCTGGAGCTGAAAAGTAGTTTTGAAGGGTGGTAAGATCGTTCAATCCTCCCTGGTATGCCCGTTGACTGTCAATGACACTGCCCTTGACCATGAGTGAGTAAATGTCCTTGCGCAGGTCCAGGCATAAGTTTTTTCCGGCCAGGGCCAGCAGGCGGGATCGCAAATAGATAAAAATGCCCATGACAATCAACGCAAAAAAGGCAATCGTGGTAATATTGGCAAGGGATGCACTGCTGTAGGAGATAATTACATTGCGATAAATGGCAAACATATAAAAGGAAAAGGTGAGTTGGAGCATATTCACAAAAGCGCTTAACAATGCTGCAAAGGTAAAATATTTATTCCACTTATTTAAAAAATCAAACATGGATGATAGATGATCCAATCTTGGTATATTTACTTATGGGTAGTTCACTCATAGCCAGTTCACTCATAGCCAGTTTGCTTATATCTGGTCCAGGAAGGCATTAACCTCTTCCCGGGTCCACAATGCTGTGTTTTTTTTGTGATCAGGCAAAACGGTCTGGTTATCTTGCTTGCGGTTCATATGATCAAAGAGCACATAAACGGCAAACAGCACCACTGGTCCTAAAAGGGTGTACAATAATATAACTGAAACGGCAATCAGCGTTCCTGGATCATTCATTTGGTCTCCCTTATGTCTCATCATTGCGCTAAAGGGCCTGCCACCCAGAGGTAGCGGCTGATTAAACCTAATCAGATTCAAAGGATTGTCAATAGAAAATTTCAAGATTTGTTCAGGCCAGGGATCGGTCTTCTGAAAATCCGAACATCAAATAGTGCAACATAGGATTAATACCGGCAAGCTCAACATCCGGGTTTGCTCCAAGATAGCTTTGGGTGTCAAAGATTTCAGAAGGATTTCTCCCTTCGGTCCATCCGAACTCAAGGTAGTGGGACAAAGGATTTATGCCAGCAGCACTGATGTCAGGGTTTGCCCAAAGGTAGAATTGCACATCAAAAAAATGGTTGGGGTCTCTTCCCTCTTTCCATCCAAGGGTGGAAAAATGAGTAACAGAATCAAGTCCTGCCGCTGCCACATCCGGGTTGGCATCAAGGTACATGGCCGGATCAATCCCCATTTCAAGGGAGGGTAGATCGTCAGGATTCTGGGATACGGTTAGGGCCTGGGTTTGACCGTAAAGGGCTATAATGGCATTTTTATCATCGGAAGCTGGTTTGACAACATTGGATGCCTGGGCATACATCAGGGCCAATGATGATGAGGCATGATCAAGTCCCAGAGTGTGGCCGATTTCATGGGTGGCTGTGCCAAGAAAAGACCAATGGCCTGATATCGGGCTTTCTGTGCTGTAATCTGCCAGTGTCATGTCTGCAAGGTCTATCTGGATGGCTGCCTTGGTAATACTTAGGCTTGATGCCCAGACTGTTGCCTGGCCCAGAGTAACGCCACCGGCCTGGCTGCTGCCATCAATGGAATCCAGTCCGATTCGGATGTTGGCAATCGTTGAATCAGATGTTTCAACCAGATCTATGCCCGCAATATTTTCCCAGGCTTGGAACGCCTGGCGAATCTGCTTTTTTTGGGCCTGGGTGAAAGTGTCTTCAAAAACAGGGTAACCGGAAAAACTCACTCCCAATGTGGCATCAAAGTTATTGTTTTGTGCGAAACTCCAGGTTATTGTTGGCGATGTGCCTGCCCATTTATTCCCTGTAAGGACATATTGAAATGTTTGTGCAGTGATCTGTGATGAAATAGTCATAAAAGGCAGAATAAATACAAACGCCTTGTTTGTCAAGACAGGATCAACCAGAAAGGGGCATGATAAAAAACAAAGGTTGTTCCGTTAAAAAATTAAGTATACCATTTGTCCTGGTATTCAAAGGTGTGAATGATAATTCCCATTAAATTTTTAAAGATGGGGGTGTGGCATATAAACTGCATTAACACATGGTGATTTTAAATCTTTGAGCGGAGAGCAGGTATGGAACTTTTTGATGACGCATATTATTTAAGCCAATATCCTAATGTGGGATCCAGTGGCATGAGCGCCTGGGATCACTACAACACCATTGGCTGGCAGCAGAATTACAACCCCAGCCCTTACTTTAATACGGAATTTTACCTTCATCAAAACACAGATATTGCAGATGCTAAGGTCAATCCTTTGACCCATTATCGGGATTTTGGCGTTTTTGAGCTTCGCAATCCTAGCTGTTTCTTTGATACAAGTTTTTATCTCACCCAGAATATTGATGTGGCTTTGGCCAATATAAATCCTCTGGAACATTTTATGCAGCTCGGCGCTGCAGAAAGCCGGGTGGCTATTGAAGAATTTGACACAGCCTACTACCTGACCCAGAACCCGGATGTAGCAGCCGCAGGCATACCTGCTTATCAGCATTTTGCACTCTACGGGGTAAGAGAAGGCAGGGATCCTTCTATAAATTTTAATGCTGTTTACTATCTCCAGCTTTACCCGGATGTAGGAGCTGCCCATTCTTCTCCTTTTGAACATTATTATATGTATGGCAAGGATGAAGGCCGCAGGCCGTCCTCTCAGATTGTGATAGCTTCGGGCACTATAGATGCGGTAAGCGGCAGTGAACTTGCCGATAATATTTCGGGCAATACCGAGGACAACACCATTAACGGTCTTGGGGGCAATGACACCATTGACGGAAAGGCCGGGGCTGATACAATTGACGGTGGAGCAGGCGATGATACCATCATGGGGGGCACAGGGAACGATACGTTGACCGGGGGTATCGGAAATGACACCATTAAAGGGGATGCCGGTGATGACAGCATAGATGGCGGCACAGGCGATGACATCCTGACAGGTGGAAACGGGGGTGATACGATTCTGGGAAAAGAGGGAGCAGACACTATAACAGGCGGGTTGGGTGATGATACCATTGATGGCGGCGATGATGATGACGTGATAACCGGTGGAGAGGGAAAAGACACCCTGACAGGCGGGGACGGCTCTGACCGCTTTTTATTTACAGCTTTGGATGATGGCTCCACAACTCCGGGAGAAGGGGATACGATCAGCGTCGAAGATTTTATCAGCAGCCAGGATACCATAGAATTTACAGCAGCTGTCTTTGGTGATTCCGATCTTTCAGGGACCATATCCTTGACTCGTGTTGCCTTTAATACAGATGAGGCAACCACCCTTGCAGCCCTGACCACGGCAGCCGGAACTGACCAGGAGGGATATGCTGTCCAATTGGATGGCAGTACCTTGGATGCCACGCTCTATGATGCTGTGGATACAGCCTTGGCTGCAGGGGCTACAGCAACAGGAAAAGGATTTGTTGTGATCAGCGATGGAACCGATACTGTGGTTTTGTTTGATGGTGAGTTTGGCACTGCCACCAACAGTTCTCTGGTTGAAATGGTGACTCTGACAGGTATGGCAAGCACTTCAGGGCTGGTTTCTGGGCAGGATCTGCTTATTTACTAAAAATTATGCCTTTGTATTAAGCTGTAGCGGCGGGTTATAAATTTTTATAAAAACATGTTATAAACGGCTTCAAAAATCGTGTTGACCATATCAAAAATCTTTTGACTTTTGTGTAACGCGGCAAACAATCTCAGGAACTCTGGCAGGTAATATCAGAAATTTGAAATTTTTATTTTAATCAAAATCTATATATAAATTCAAAACTCAAGTTTCTATACATAAAAAATAATGATAGGAAATGGTCAGCAAGCATGTTTTTGTTCATATAGTTTAACCGGAATAAGATATTTCGTTATTGTTCCAGCTCATGTGACCCGATCTATTATGGTAAGCCCAGTGGTTTATACTTTTTGCACCCAGAACTGATACATCCCCTTGAATGTATCCGGGTTCTCGAGTTCAAACCGATGCCATAGAGGCAATGATACTATGGCCTCTTTTTCTGGATAACGTTCAATGAATTTACTCCTGACCAAGTTTTGTGGCAGTTCAAAACCAAGGAAATTAAGACCAAGAGCGCTCAAAGCCTCTTCAATTTGCGGCAATGTAAAACGATGCTCCTGAATATGAAAAAGTAAATCGCGACATTCACTTAGACTATAAAAGTCATGATAGCCTATAATCTTAGAGATTTCTGAATTGGGATTAAGATCCATGTTAATGATTTCTTCACGATATCGACGAATGTCTCTTGGGGAAGAAGTATATTCTTTTTTTGTGATTTGTCTTATAGCCTCCACAATACCTTGGCGGGCAATATTGCTGTACAGACCAATCTTCATGAGTCCGCCAGCATGTAATTTAGCCACCAAAACTTTCCATCCAGCTAACGGGTCATCCATATGATGTAGGACTCCAACACTTTCAACAATATCGAATTTTCTTTCAAGCTGGTCAAGCTGTAGAATATCCCCCTGCATATATTCAATATTTGTAACCCCTAACTCCTGTGTTTTTCTTGTCGCATAGGACAAACTGCTCAAGCTTAAGTCCACAGCCAGAACATTACAGTTCAGAAATCTTGATGCCGTATGTAATGCATGCTGTCCTGTACCACAACCTGCAACAAGGATATCCGGCTTATTTGAGAATTGTTGCACATCAAAATTTAGATGAAGTTTGATCGATGGCAATATCTGCTTGATCCTCCTTGGTTTGTCACTTAATCCAGTATTAATCCAACGAGGATAAGGATTTTCCTCATACTGGTTACGAACTAATTGAGAGACTTTGTCCTCTATTGAAGTAAGACGGGGAATCTTAGAACGTAGAGTTTGTTCTTCTCTAATATTATCTACCTGCCTCACAATCACCTTCTTGATCTCGTCTGCCCATTCACATTTCTGCAAATCTTTAGCCCATGAAAAGTTGATGAGGGGCCTATATGAAGCTAACACAGCAATTCGAGTTGGTGAGACAGTACCCCCTTTTCCTATAATTAGCTTAACTTTTTCTTGAAGAAGTTCGATCTCCTGTTTTTCTGTCTCACTCTCTGTAAAAACGTACTCATTAACAAAACAGTGAATGGCTAATGCCGCATAAAATGGAAGACCTTGAGCTTCGCTACCTCCACTGGATGCCATATGGAGCATGGCCTTTCTGATCTTCGTAAGCATTTTCTCTACATCCAAATCTGCAAGAGGACTCAACTCCATCACTCGTAACAGAAGGGGAATAGTCGAGAGTTGCTCTGTTAGATGATTTATATCTTTATCAATATGATCAGACTTGGATAGCTCAAGGGTACGTATGACTATTGGGTGATAGTGCAATGCATTGACTATAGCGCTCGATACATCTATAGGACGGACAGTCGGCTGTTCTAGAATATGGAGCAAGTAATAACCTAAATCATCACTATATGATGTCAATTTCATCGCTTGTAAAATATCTGCAAAGCCACCCCACATCAGACTGTTCTGAGGACTAATAGAGACAGCTTTCTGATGGCTTTCAATTGCAGTATCCAGCTGCCCTAAGTCCTTGAGTGCAAGTCCACGGTTACTGTAAGCCTCTGCATAATCGGGCTTGAGTTGGATTGCATTTTCATAACTCTCCACAGCCTTCT
>CAXHYW010000049.1:0-12336 GCA_964021475.1 uncultured Desulfobacteraceae bacterium
TTGCCCCCCCCACGGATCTGCCTCAAATAGCATCTTTCACGGGAAACAAAGAAAAAATACTGGTTGTCGATGATGTGCCGGAACAGCGTGAAATTGCAAAAACACTTCTTGAACGGCTTGGATATGACGCCCTTTGTGTTGCCAGCGGGGAGGAAGCGGTTCAATACCTCAATTCAAATCATGTGGATCTTATGATTTTGGATATGATCATGGACCCCGGCATTGACGGCCTGGAAACCTTTCGCCGGATCCGTCAGTTCAAACCCGCCCAAAAGGCCATCATCGCCAGTGGTTTTTCCCAAAGCCATAAGGTAACAGCGGCGCTGGAACTGGGAGCAGGCCAATATGTTAAAAAACCCTATACCATTGAACAAATCGGGCTGGCAGTCCAAAAAGAATTGTCCCGCATTATTTAAAAGGGTTTCACTAGAGGGAAAGCCATTTCATCAGCATTCGGGACAAATCCTTTGGTTTAACCGGTTTGCTCAGATAGTCATCCATCCCCGCTTCCAAACATTTCTTTTCATCCCCTTTCATGGCATTGGCAGTCAGGGCAATAATCGGCACCTTTGGATTTTGTACCCGGGTTTTAGGGTCCCGTATCATACCAGTGGCCTCATATCCGTCCAATTCCGGCATATGGCAATCCATGAGCACCAGATCATAATCTGTTTTTTTCAAACCATTCACCGCATCCTGCCCATTCTTGACCACGTCTGCCTGGTATCCCAGTTTATCCAGAATCCGCAAGGCCACCTTCTGGTTGATCTCATTGTCCTCGGCCAGGAGAATCCGTACCCCCCGACGTTCAACCTCGAACAAAGAATGACGGGTGACCATTTTTTCGGGTCTTGGTTCTGCGGGTTTGTGTGATCGTCCGCTAACCCTTTCCAGACAAGTCCGTAACGAAAACATTTTCACCGGCTTTGTAAGATAGGCGGCAAACCCGATCTGATCAAGTTCCCTTGCATCCCCCCGTTCTCCCATGGAGGTCATCATCACCAGAATCGTCTGGTCAATCAAGGGATCTGCCTTTATCTTCTCCCCCAAATCTTTCCCGCTCATCCCGGGCATCTGCATATCCAGGATGGCAATGTCAAAGGGCTTGCCGGCCCGGGCTGCATCCTTGAGCATTTCCAATGCCTCTGGACCTGCCTCGGCCTGACCATATCGGCATCCCCATAATTTCAATTGTTCCCGCAAAACAAATCGGTTGGTCCGGTTGTCATCCACGATGAGCAGATACTTGTCCTGGATCTCCTGGGGAAGTTCAAGAGGCTGGGTCTGGATCTCTTGTTTTTCAAACTCCGCCGCAAACCAGAATTCAGACCCGATCCCTTCCCGGCTGTTGACACCCGTATCTCCCCCCATCAACTGGGCTAATTTCCGGCAAATGGTCAACCCCAGACCGGTACCCCCATATTTTCTTGTGGTGGAACTGTCCACCTGGGAAAAGGATTTGAAGAGCCGGCCCATCTTGTCTTGGGGGATCCCAATCCCGGTATCTGAGACAACAAACCGAAGACGAACACGATCCTTATCCTCTTCTTCCACATCAACAGAGACCACGACCTCCCCTTTGGTTGTAAATTTAACCCCATTGCCGATGAGGTTTATCAGGATCTGCCGAATTCTTCCCGGGTCTCCACGCAAAAGGGAAGGAACCTTTGAATGGATGACGGTTACATATTCCAGCCCCTTTTCCTGGGCTTTCACCGCCGCCAGATCCCCCACCCCTTCCAGTGTTGCCCGCAGATCAAAGTCGATGGTCTCAAGTTCCATTTTACCGGCCTCAATCTTGGAATAGTCCAGAATATCATTGATCAGGGCCAGAAGCGCATTCCCGCTTGTCTGAATAATCCGGGCATATTCCTGCTGTTCATCGGTCAGCCCGGTTATCAAAAGCAATTCGGTCATGCCGATCACCCCGTTCATGGGGGTGCGAATCTCATGGCTCATGTTGGCCATAAATTGACTTTTGGCGGCATTGGCAGACTTGGCCGTGTCCCGCTCCATTTTAAGACGGGCCGCCTTTTCCTTTTCCGTAACATCTTCCACTATCCCTTCATAGAAGCAGCCGTTAGCATCCGGGTCGGAAATCACACTAGCCGAGATACTCACGGTGATGGCATGGCCTTTTTGATGCCGGTATCGGGTTAAAAAACCCGTCACCGTGTTCTGTTTTATCAATTGGGCAACCAGAGTTTCACGATCCCCGGGATTCACATACAGGTCACGCCCGATATTGCGAACCCGGGCCATGAGGCTTTCCGGGGAATCCTCCCCCAGCATATTTGCAAGGGCGTTGTTCGCCGTGATAAATTCCCCGTCAAAGGTGGCCTGGAAAATACCCTGGACGGAATTGTCAAAGAGCCCCCGGTATTTTCTTTCCGATAGTTCCAATTGTTCCTGGTGATCGATATCCTTTATCCAGGCATTCATCATCTGGACGGCAACCCTGGCAAGGGGTTTGACGATTTCCAAGGGACCGGTTATACCAAATCCCCCCACCCGTTTCCCCTCCACCACAATGGGACAGCTGTATCCTTCCTTGACCTGTGGGTTGACCGCTGCCTCCCCGGTGCTTACCGCATACTCATCCACAAATCCTGCCATAATTTTCCGGGCGCCGTCATGGAGATCCCCCTCCCGGGAGGAATCCGTGGCACAGATGATAACCCCCTTATCATCATAGATCAAAACAGGGAAACCGGTTTCCAAAAAAACCCGTGACATGAACCGTTCTGTCATCGCAACGATCTTGGTTGAAATCCCCATAAGAAACCTTTCTTAAAAATTAAGCGCCATGGGATTAATTCCCATAAAATTAAGTGCCATGGAATACGGTATGTCAAACCTAAATATCGAATCTAAATATCAGCCCTAAATATCATAGATATGGAGAATGAGATTTCCCCGGGTCAGCACCCCAATCACACGCGTTTGATCCACCACCGGCAGCAGACCGTCATCGGACAGGTTCATGAGTTCAAGGGCCTTGCGGGCCGTTTCCCCCGGTGCCACCACCGGCACCTTGGGTTTCATAAATCCTTTTACCACAGTTTCCATGCGGCCCGACTTCTCCGCCCGGGCAAAGGTTCCAGGGGACAGACTGCCCAGAAACTTCCCCTGGTCACACACCAGCAGGCCGTTCAATTTTTCTTCAACCATGATTTTTTTTGCCCGGGCCATGGTCAGGGAAGGATCCACCAGAAACCGCAGGGGATCCGACATGATCTGGTGCACAAGGATCTCCTTTTGGCTTGCATCCCGGATCAATTGCTCAACCCTTTTCACCACCTGTTCAAGTTCCAAGCCCTTGACCACGGCGGAACCGGCTGCCGGGTGCCCCCCGCCTCCCAGGGCCCGCACAACGGCCCCCACATCAATACTCTGGGAATTGGCCCGGCCAATGACCATGGATTTATTCTGATCGGTGAGGAAAATGCCAAAGGCCCCGTCCAGCCCCTTAAATTCCCTGTATTTACTGACAAGGGAGGCCAGCATGGTCAGCCCACTTTTTACGCCCTGGGCACAGATCCCTATTTTCAATCCATCAATTTCAAGAACCTTTGCCGTGGCCAGCATATGGGAAAAAACCTCGGAATGAGAATCGTCTATGGTATCGGCAAGATAGGCAGATACAATGTTCAGATCCGCTCCGTTTTCCAGCAAAAATGCCGTCATTCTTGCATCCCTGTGGGTTGCCGAAGAAAAGGTAAGACAACCGGTATCGTCATAGATTCCCAATAAAAACAAGGTGGCCTGCATGGGGGTCACCGGTGTATCCTTGCGCTGGATTTCCTCCAACAGCAGGGTAATGGTGGCCCCCACCTCTTCCCTGTATTCCTGGCCTGACTGAATAGTCACCCCTTCCATGTGGTGGTCCCAGGAGATGATATCCAAATTTGGCCTGGTGGAAAGGGCCTCCATACGGTCCAGGCGATTCCAGTTATTGGCATCCACCACAATCAGGGATTCCACAAGATCCAGGTCCAGATCTTTCCGGGAGCGGATGCGCAGCAAATCCTGATGAATGGCAAGAAAGGCCTTAACCCCGGGCATGATATGGGAGGGAAGAATGGCAATGGTTCCCGGATACAAACAGGTACAGGCCACCATGGAAGCCAGGGCATCAAAATCAGTATTGGTATGACTGGTCACAATTCGCATATTTCCTCCGGGTAATCTATCTGTTTTTTTTGTCCATCCAGTATATACAAAACAAAGGGGTTCGGCAAAGAATAAATACCCACATCCTATCCAGAAATCGAAAATTACCGTTCAACCAATATAGAAATTTTAATCTGGCAAAATTGAACGGAATCAATTATATCTTCAAGAGTTAAACAGATATAATAATAATTTTCATGCAGCAATTAGGGCTCCGAATTAAAATTAGGCAAAACATATCAACTAAAGGAGATTAAAAAATGGCAACAACCGATGAAACTGAAAAAAAACCACTATGGGTAGGAATTGAAGAGAAATTGCTTGAGCTTAACCCAGGAGAACTCTCAGGGCAAGCCAAGGAAGCAGCGATTCAAAAAATTGTGGGCGAGCTTGATGATGAAGGGTTTGATGTCTCCAAACGCGGAGGCAAGATGATGCAATTGAGATGGGCGATGGATGAGATGCTGATAGTTGGAAGGCCGCTGATGAAGGATTTTAACGCTGCGATTGCAGCGCTTTCTCTGGAAGACGTACCCGATCCTTATTCAGCGACCAGTAAGCTTATCGACAACCTTGGTGAAACTTGGAAAGAACTCAAGAAAGTCGAGTGCAGACTGGACATCATACGGATTGTCGAAGAGACAAGACTCGATTTGCTTGTAAAAAAAGCAAAAGAAATGTCTGAAAATGAAAGTATCCGATACCTCATTGGAGAACTATTAGAACGCGAGGTGATCGTCACTAAATTAGGCATTACAGAAGAAAAACTGGTCGAGGTGGAGGCTGAAATTGCAAAGGAAAAGGCAGAGAGAGAAAGAGTGGCAAATCTGCTGGAAAAGGTTAACGGAAAATCAGACGAAGAAAAGGTGAAGCACTTAATTACAAATAATGTGGCAGAGGACTTGATCATAGAAATGGCAGCAGTTGACCAGGCTGCTATTAACAATGCCAAAAAAGCCATGGAAGAGGAAATCAAGGAGCAACAACGGTTAGCTGAGGAAGCAGCCGCGAAGAAAAAGGCGGAGGCCGCAGGTCCTTCTTTGGAAGATATTACCCCGGGTGATATGATTGACCACATCGATTCTATTCGTGAAATAATGGAATTTAGCGAAGTAGAGAAAGAAATCAGGACGATGTGTGAACAAAGCTCTATCCCACAATGCCTTGTCGACATTGCCGTTTCTGATCCTGACAAACTGGATGAACTCGAAAAAACGGCAGAAGGATAATATTGTCAGAAAATTGAATATTCCCAAATTGAAAGTTGCTAGAACACGAAGAATGGGACAGGAAGAATGGAGCACAACTTGTCTATTTTTTCTTTAACGGGATGCTGATGAACGCAGGTGAATCAGCATCCCGCCTCATTTTTAAAATCATATTGGCGAAATATTTCATTTTTTAATTTCAGAACCTATCTGATATGTCCCGTCCAACCGCTGCCACATCTCTTCCATTTTCTGATCCAGATCCGACACGGCCAGGTCATATTCTTCCTGTGTTAATTCATCTTTTTTCAGTTTGATCTGGATCATGAAGAATTCATTCTCATACCATTTGTCTGGGTCAAAATTATATGTCATGATAGTTAAACTAACCCTCAGTGAATTTTGTTTTTTGCCGGTAAAGTCTTAACAGCCTTCTAAAATAATATAATGTCATTTCAATATCAAGCCTGATTTAGACTGACTTGATCAGGCAATCGGTTACCCAATTTCCCTGAATTGCCTGCACTACTTTACAAAGCCTGACCCGGGACTTATATTACCCCATATTTAAATTTGAAATTTAACCTAAGTGAAACGGAGTAACCAACAGTGAAACAGATAATTGTGCTGGCCACAACCAATAAGGGAAAGACAAAGGAATTCAAAGAATTACTCAAGGATTTTCCCATTGAGATCAAAGATCTTTCAGACTTCGGCCCCATCCCCGAAGTGATTGAGGATGGAGAAACCTTTGATGACAATGCCTACAAAAAAGCATCTTTTACCGCAAAGGTACTGGGGTATCCGGCCATGGCAGATGATTCAGGTCTTTGTGTGGAAGCTCTTGACGGAGCCCCGGGGGTATATTCCGCCCGGTATGCCGGAGACAATGCCACGGATGCCCAGAATGTGGATAAGCTGCTGGACGCATTAAAGGATGAAGAAAACCGGAAGGCCGCCTTTGAATGTGTGATTTCCATCGCCGTGCCCACGGGAGCCGCATTGACCTATGAGGGCCGTTGTGAAGGCGTCCTTACCCGGGAGCCAGCCGGAGACAACGGATTTGGATATGATCCCCTGTTCTTTTTCCCCGAATTGGACAAAACCTTTGCCCAGCTCTCCATTGCAGAAAAAGGAGATATCAGCCACCGGGGTAAGGCATTAAAGGACGTGTCCAGGGAAATGAATAAGATCATCGAATGGCTGGAGATGAATATGCCCCAGTTTTCCAGGGTTCCCTGTCAAGGACCATCAGAATAAATGATTCACCGAATAAAGGGCCCGCCGAATAAAAAAAAGCAGACTAAAGGAAAAACAGATGAAACCATTTAAAGATCTGGTGAAAGAGAACCGATCGTGCAGACGGTTTGACCATACCCATAAACTGGATATTAAAACCCTGGAAGAACTTGTGGATCTTGCCCGACACTGTGCATCGGCTGGCAATAAGCAGCCCTTGAAATATATAATCTCCACCAATGGGCAGAAAAATGATGAAATTTTTTCCTGTCTGGGGTGGGCGGCCTATTTGACCGACTGGAAGGGACCGGAAAAGCCGGAACAACCCACGGGGTATATTGTGATCCTGGGGGACAAAAAGGTGGCGGACAAATTTTGGTGCGACCACGGAATTGCCGCCCAGACAATTTTACTGGGAGCCCGGGATCAAGGGCTTGCCGGCTGTATGTTCGCGGCCATTAATATCAAAAAAATTGCCGGTTTTCTCAATATTGAAGACCAGATGGAAGTCAAACTTATCATTGCCCTTGGCAAACCCGTTGAAACCATCCAGATCGATACAGTAGGCGAAGACGGAAATATCAAATACTTCCGGGATGAACGCGGTGTACACCATGTTCCCAAAAGAAAGCTGTCTGACCTCATTGTCGGTGCCTGGTAATATCTCATGAAGATTTTGTTTGTAAACCCCTCCTGCCTGGATCCAAGGATCACAAGTGATGATGCAAAGGGGATTCCCATCGGAATTTATTACATGGCAGCCCTCCTGCTGGACAAGGGATTTGATGCCCGCATTCTCAATCTGGCCTCTTTGGAGGGGGACACGGATACACTCAAAACCTTCAACGCGGTCATTGAAAAGGAAAAACCGGATATGATTGGGTTTTCCGTGACCAACCCCAATAGGATCAATGCCGTTGCCTGTGCAAAGGAAGCAAAGAAACGTCTGCCCCACGCCTGGATCCTGTTTGGCGGCCCGGCACCCACCTTTATGGCGGCCCATCTGTTCTCGGTTTGCCCGGAAGTTGACATCATGGTCCAGGGGGAAGGCGAGTCCACACTTCTCTTAATTGTTCAGGCCCTGGAAAATGGGAACACGCTAAAAGACGCGTCTATCCGGAAAATCAAGGGGATTGCCCTGTGGAAAAATGGTAACCTGGTTGAGACAGGACCCTGTGACCCTATTACCGACCTGGATTTGTTACCCCACCCCTCTCGATATTTTGTCTACCAGCATTTGGCCATGTCCCGGGGGTGTCCAGGAAAATGTACTTTTTGTGGTTCTCCAAAATTCTGGGGAAACCATAATATCCGCTGCCATTCGGCGCTTTGGTTTGCCGAAGAGATTAAGAATCTGGCCCAAAAGGGGGTCACCCATTTTTATATCTCCGATGACACCTTTACCATGGATAGGATTCGTGTGATCGAGCTGTGTCAAATCCTGATTGCAGCGAATCTTCACATCACCTGGAGTGCCATCTCCCGGGTGGACTATATTGACAAGGAACTGTTGTTCTGGATGCGCCAGGCTGGCTGTATTCAAATCAGTTTCGGGGTTGAATCCGGTTCCCAAAAAATCAAGAAGATCCTGGGCAAACCCATTTCCAATGAGGCCTGCATCCAGGCCTTTGCCCTGACAATCTCCTACGGCATCATGGCCCGGGCCTATTTTATCTATGGGTCCCCCGGTGAAACAGATGAGACCATAAAAGAAAGCTGCGATCTATTGATCCAGCTTGCCCCCCTGGGCACCATTTTTTATCTGCTGGTGATTTACCCAGGCACCCATCTATACCGGCAAGCCCTTCAAAAAAAACAGATCACCGATGAGATCTGGCACAAAAGGATTGAAGATCTGCCCTGGTTTGAGCTGGACGAAACCCTTGATTTCCATAGGGTCAAAGCCTATGGCGACCGGCTCAGAAATACATTTTTTGATCATCTGCCCCAATTTGCAAATCAAATTGACCTGGTGGAAGACAAACGCCTCTACCCCTTCCACGCAGATTTTCTTTCCAGGCTTGCCATGACCTTTTCACAAGGGGAATATGCAAATGACCCCCGGATCAAAACCCCGGAAAAAATAGCGCAGCACCTTTTCACAAGGGCGTTGTCCTATTCTCCCGACCCAAGAGCCTTCATGGGAATTGCCATGGTGCTTCAAAAACAAAAACAATTTTCAGAGGCTGCCATTCATCTAACAAAGGGCCTTGACCATTTCCCCGGCAACAAAGAGTTGAGCGTGTGTATGGGGGTCTGCCACATGAACCAGAACCAATTTAAAGAGGCCCTGCCCTTTTTTATCCCCTTCAGGGATGACCCGGGCATTGCCCATTATATCACTATTTGTAACTCCCAGGAGAAAACACCATGAACCATAAGCACCATCTGGCCAATTTAGAGCAACGGGCCGTAAAACTTGCCACCCAACGCCAGGAAATCCTGACAAGTCAGTCCGAGACGGCATTGGACCTGATCCTGGAAGCGCCTTCTCCGGCAACCCTGGTTCAGTCTTTTCCAGACCAGGACCTTTATTTTCTCATGCACAAGATTGGGGGGGAGGATTTTTTACCCATACTTGCCATGGCCACCTCGGCCCAATGGGAATATATCCTGGATGTGGAAGTCTGGGACGATGACCGGTTGGATCTGCATACCATGACCCAGGCTCTTGACCTGCTGTTCAAGGCAGCCCCCCAGCGACTGCTGCGCTGGATCATCAAGGAAAAACCGGATTATTTCGAATTTTACCTGTTTAAAAACATGAGCATATTTATCCGGGAGCATGATGAATGGGTACCCGAAGATTATGATGACTATGTCACTCTGGATGACAAATTTTATTTCAGGTTTCCCCTCAAGGTCGACCCGGATATCCCCACCGACGGCTCCGAAGAGATGGATAAGATCCTGGCCCAAACCGCACCAGAACTGATTGAACAGATGCTGCGATGCGTGGCTGATATGGATTTACACGTCTTCCACGGCCTGCTCCTGGAAACCTGCGCCGTGATGACGTCGGAAACAGAAGAGGAACAATTCCGCCTGAAAAGCCTGCGCCTGGCAGAAAAAGGATTTTTGCCCACCCACGAGGCCATTGGTATTTACCAGCCCACGGACCTTTCCTCCCTTAAAAAAAGGCCGAAAACTCTCAAAATCCACCAGGCCTTTGACCCGGATATCCCCCTGCCCCCCCAGCTGTTCACCCAATTCATTGAAGGGGATAATCTCTTTGTCAAAACCCTTGAACTTTTAGACCCGGTGTTTCTGCTTGAACTCAATTCGGAAATTGCGGCCCTGAGCAATAAAATCATTTCAGCGGACAGGGTCAAAATCAAAAACCCGGAATCCATAAATAAAATCATCCAAAAGGCCACGGCGTACCTGAGCCTTGGCCTTGAGGTTATTCTCAAGGGCAACCCCACAATGGAATCCGCCCGGGATGCGATTGAAAAATACTTTCTTGAAGATATTTTCAGAACCGGATCACGGGCAGGAATTCAGCTGAGAACCAAGGCCAGAAACTGGTATGACGACAGTTTTATGAAAGAAGAGCGCCTGCCCTTAAACTTTTTGACAGAAGATTATCTCGGAGCGATCGGCGGGCTTCTCCTGGAGCGCCCCATGTACTACGACAATTACCAGAACGGGGAATTATACCGGCATTTCACAAGCCTTGCCGATATCAAGACAACCGACACGAAATTAACCCAGATCATCGATCTGGACCAAATCATTGGGAAACTGCCCCTGGATCTTGCATCCTTTACCCATGGGGTTTTGACCTATAAAAGCCTGATGTTGACCCTCTGGGCCAGGAACCGCCTCAACCTGGACACGGCATCTGAATGCAGCTTGGCCCCCATTGAACCCGAGGTATTCAAACCTTTTTTTGCTGCCCTTTTCTCCTCGGACACTCCGGGAAAAATTGATGAAATAAAGGCCATGGATCTGACACTCTGGGTGGCAGAAGCCATTGAGAGTAAAATTGATAGTACCGAAACAATACTTCCGGAACCGTTCCTAGAGGTATTATCCCATCTCATCGAGGAAATTGAGGGGGAATACAGTGCTGTAACCGCCGATCATATGGATCCCCGGTTTATCCCCCATTTTCTGCTGGCGCCAGCCCCCGGTAAAACGAAGTCCTAAAAACTATTGTGGGGCCATGGATATTCTCCATGGCCCCACATAGTTTCTGGCGAACGGGTGACAACCCCATCAAATTATTCGATAATTATCCGATAATGATCAGTGGGCGCATAAGCCGTCAGGCCCGGAATGGCCGCCGCAGGCATGCTTTACCGTCATTTCTGAAAGTTCATTTTTTTCAAACAATCCGATATTTTCCTGAATTCCACCGGTTGAAGCTTTATAAACCTTGATGCCCATTTCATTTAATTTAGTGATGGCACCGGCACCAATCCCCCCCACCACAATGGCATCAACCATCTTCCCGTTCAAGGCTTTCAAAGGATTGCACATTCCATGGACATGCCCCAAATCCTGATTGTTAATGGTATCGGTTGATTTTGCACTGGTATCAAACACCACAAATTGGGGCGCCGAACCAAAATGGCCGAACACCTCACTGTCTAATCCCTTGTCAATTTCAACCGGAAAACATATTTTCATTTTTTTCTCCATTATTCTAATAATTTGTTAATCATTTATTAAACACAAGGTTTTGACTATAGCACACTTAAAAAATATTTGTGACAGGCTTCAATAGTTCCCAAAATATTATTGGAATAGGATAGAAAAATCAGGCAATGGCCAGTAAAAATAAAAAAGTTTTGGTTACTATGTGAACCACGACCCGGCAGGTCAATGGGGGACTGGTACTCCGCTAAATCCCAATAGATCGTCCGTGATCGATTGGGAAGCGGGAAAGGGACTGTTCTTTCTCTCCTGACGCCCAGCCCCTTTACGCCGCTCCGAGCAGCCCCCCGTTGACCTACCTAGTAACCTTGGATATCCCCAAGGGACAAACCCCATGACAGGACAAATTTTGGGAGCGGACTATGAATACAAATCACCGCTTTTTGGTGCCGTGTCCGACCCCGGACTTATACCTTCATTAAACGCTTTGATTTCAGAATTGTAAAAACAATCGCAATTGTCCTACTATTATGTTAACCTAGTCCAATCAGTCATCCAATACATTCTATCAGGGGATAACCTATGAAGATTCCTAATTCACGGATCAACAGGGCCATGGCTATTTGCTGTTTAAGTATTTTTCTCATTACGATTCTACTCACACCAGCCAACTCTGCCCAGGTTCAAAAAATTGTGGTCATCGTAACAATGCCGGTTGCTACATGTGAGGAACATCTGAAATATTTTTTGTTTCGGCTTACTGAACTTGGCTATAAAAAGGGTGATAATCTCGACTTGGACGTTATAAGGGCCAATGGCGATCGTCTTTTTGCAGAACAAGAATTGAGAAAAATAGTAAAACAGGGCAAACCCGATGCTGTAGTCACCATTGCGACTCTCGCATCCCAGGCAGCCCTCAATGTATTTAAAGGAACAGACGTTCCCATTTTCTTTTTCCAGGTTTCCGATCCTGTCGGCTCAGGTTTGATATCAAAGATTGGCGAAAAAACAGGCACCAATGTCACAGGTCGTGTTTTCGGTGTACCCAATGAGGTGCGGATCAATATGAGATCGGAAGAGCACACGTCTGAACTCCAGTCACTCCGGAGAATCT
>CAXHYW010000050.1:0-12128 GCA_964021475.1 uncultured Desulfobacteraceae bacterium
ACTCTTGGGATCGGGATCGTTATTTCAGAACAATAATCCCTACAAATAGTTATCCTCTTTTTGCCTATCCCCAGAATCAAAAAGATTTCAGGCCCTGGCAAGACCCAGAACATCCACCCGGTTGGCTCCGGACTTCAATAACAGCCTTGCCGCCTCTCCGCAGGTGGCGCCAGTGGTATAAACATCATCCACCAGCAAAATATTTTTCCCAAAAAGAATTGTTTTGCCCTTGATAGCAAAAGCGCCCTTCAGGTTATCTTGCCGCTGTTGGATGTCAAACCCGGTTTGGGGCCGGGTGAATTTCACTCTCAGAAGCGTACGAGTGTCAATCTGCCAACAGGGATTTGCCCCATGAATTGAACGATATTTTTTTTCAAAATTTCGGACCAGGAGAAAAGACTGGTTAAACCCCCGGAGTTTCATTTTTTTAAAGTGCAACGGAATGGGCAGGATCAGATCAATGGAGGCAGTTTCAAAGAATCGTTCAAAGGCTTCGAACAGGTAGGTTTCAAACACCCGGGCCAGGGATAACTTTGACTGATATTTAAATATTGGGATGGCCTCTTTGATAATCCCCTGATATTGAAATGCGGCTCTGACCTTATGGATCAAAGGCGGCGTAGCCCGGCATATCTCACAAAGATGATTTTCATCATTTTTCAAACCGGAAACCAGATCACCGGAATCCGAATCACCGGAATCCGGCTCAATCCGATCAAACATCCGGCCGCATGCAAGACAAAAAGGAGGGGTGAAGCCAAGGGGTTCAAAGGGGAGGCAATCATCACAAAAACAGGCAGAAAGCCGTGGGACATCTGCTCTGTCCACATTTATATAGGCCCTGCATTTCAGACATTGGTAAGGAAATACCAGGGTCTGAAATGCAAAAACAAGCCTTTTTATTGTGCAAAAAGAATCTGCTCTGCGATAATCCTTGAGAATCTGGAACATGTCACCTCTTCTCCCCCACTGATCTGGGAAGCCAAATCCGCTGTGACCCGGCCCTGGGCCAAGGCCTTTGAGACACCGCCTCGAATAAGATCCCCAACCTTATGCCACCCCATGTGATCAAACATCATGGCCCCGGACAAAATAAGGGAACAGGGGTTTGCCATGTCTTTACCTGCGATGTCCGGGGCAGTCCCGTGGGTGGCTTCAAACACCGCACAGGCCTCCCCGATATTGGCACCCGGAGCCATCCCTAAGCCCCCGACCTGGGCAGCCAGGGCATCGGAGATATAATCCCCGTTCAGATTGGGACAGGCAATAATATCAAAATTATCCGGCCGCAACAAAACTTCGGCAAACACCATATCGGCGATTCTGTCCTTGATCACCACAACGCCGTCGGGTACAACCCCTTCATGGATTTCAAACAAGATTTCCTCGGTGATCACCCGATCTCCAAAGGTTTCAAAAGCCGCTTCATATCCCCATTTCCGAAATCCCCCTTCGGTAAATTTCATGATATTGCCCTTGTGCATCAGGGTCACACTTTTCCGATTGTTTTCAAAAGCATATTCAAAGGCACGTATCACAAGCCGTTTAGTTTTTTCCGGTGACATGGGCTTGATACCGATGGAACAGGAAGCTGGCAAATCACAATTGAGTTCATTGTTTAAAAGACCCAAAAGCTTTGTAACCTCCCGGGATCCTGAGTCCCATTCAATACCGGCATAGAGATCTTCGGTATTTTCCCGAAAGACAACCATATCCACCCGCTCGGGATGACACACAGGACTTGGCACCGGCGGATAATACCGCACAGGGCGAATACAGGCATATAGATCCAGTTGCTGACGGATTTTAACGTTTAAACTGCGCATCCCTTTTCCCACCGGGGTTGCCAAAGGCCCCTTAATGGCCACCCGATGGGTTTTTATGGTATTTAATGATTCATCGGACAAATACTCACCGGTTTGTTCAAATCCCTTTTCACCTGCAAAAAGTTCCAGCCATTCCACCTTTTTTTCCGATCCGAATGCCACCTTTACCGCGGCATCAAAGACTATTTTTGCTGCAGGCCAGATGTCTCGTCCGATACCATCCCCTTCAATATAGGGAATGATGGGTCTGTCCGGTACGTTCAGTTGACCGGTTTCGTCCATTGTTATGGGTGTTGGTGTTATGGATGTTGGTGTAGTGGGTGCTGATGCAATAGGTGTTGACGTAATAGATTCCGGTGAAATGGGTTCTGACATTTTTTTAGTTTCCTTTGGGTGCCAATTGCACGCTACGCTGGCGATTGGCCTCATACATGGCCACACCACCTGCCACAGAGGCATTTAATGAATTAATTTTCCCTGAAATGGGAATGGACAAAATAAAATCACATTCTTTTTTCACCCCGGGCCGGATCCCTTTATGCTCCCCGCCAATGACAAGGACAACATTCCCGGTGAGATCGGCATCATACAACCCGGTATCTCCATGGGCATCCAATCCGAAAATCCATGCCCCGGCATCCTTTAACTCCCTTAAGATGGAGGCGGTATTGGTAATCATAAAGATATCAGCATGTTCCATGGAACCAGCCGAACTTCTGGAAACCGTGGATGAGGGGGGACAGGATCGATCCTTGGGGATCAGGATATAGTCCACATCCGCACAAAGGGCGGTTCGGATCAATGCACCCAGATTATGGGGATCTTCAATACTTTCGGTCACTAAAATCAAACAAGGTGTTTCTCTTTTTGCAAGCAGGGATATCACTTGGCTCGCCTTTTTTGTAGGGAAAAGACCAGCCCTGGCCACAATCCCCTGGTGGGGAGCAAACTCGGTCATCTTATCCAATTGTTTGGGGTCGGTATATTCAACTTGAATCCCCTTTTGCTCCGCAAGCTCAATCACCTTATCTGCCCTGCCGGCAGATCGTTTACTGGAAATATAAATCACTTCAAACTTCCGTTTTCCGGCACGCAACCCCTCATACACGGAATGGAAACCAAATAATATTTCTGTTTTTTCTTTCGCCATTGTCAGGACCTCATTTCATTTTCGAAAATCGAACACAGATCCGCAATGGCCTGGTCGATCTCATCATTGACAATCACATGGTCATAGGCCGACTGCTGATCTATTTCCAGCTGTGCATTTTCCATGCGATGTAAAATTACCGTTTTTGAATCCGTCCCTCTATTTTCGAGCCGCTGCAAAAGCACTTCAATGGAGGGGGGCAAAATAAAAACAGACACAAGCCCAAGTTTAGAATTCATTATCTGTTTTGCCCCCTGGACATCAATGTCCAAAAGGATGTTCTCCCCTGCTTCCAGCTTTTTTGTTACAAAGGCTTTGGAAGTTCCATAAAAATTTCCATGGACCTGTGCCCATTCAATCCATTGGTTTTGGTCAATCAGGGTTTGAAATTCTGGCTCATCTATAAAATAATAATCTTTCCCGTGTATTTCTCCTGTCCGGGGCTTCCGGGTGGTATGAGAAATCGAATAAAACAATTGGGGAATTTTTTTTAATGCCTGCCCGACCAATGTGGTTTTACCGGCACCTGAAGGAGCGGAAATCACAAACAGAGTTCCTTTTTTTTCCATTTTATCTGCCCTGACTTAGGATCTTATTATTGGATCCATTTATTGTATTATTTTGCTATCTTCTTGTCATCTTTGCCTGACTCTTTGGATTTTTCTTCCCCCTCTTTCAGGAGAGATTCGAAACGGGAGGACAAGGTTTCTGCCTGGATGGCCGACAGAACAACATGGTTGCTGTCCGTGATGATAATCGCCCTGGTTTTTCTGCCGTGGGTGACATCAATGAGGCTACGAGCATCTTTTGCTTCATCCTTAACCCGTTTCATTGGGGAAGAATTGGGGGATAAAATTGCCACCACCCGTTCTGCCACCACGGTATTTCCAAAGCCAATATTTAAAAGGACCGGTTCCATAACATTTCCTTGGGTACTGCTGTTGATGGTTATTTAAATTTATATAAAACTCCGGCCATGCCGGTTATTCGATATTCTGAACCTGTTCTCTGATCTTTTCCAACTCAGACTTCAGGTCCACCACCATGTGGGAAAGAACCGCATTACCGGCCTTGGACCCAATGGTGTTAAATTCTCTGTTAAACTCCTGGATCAAAAAGTTCAGTTTTCTTCCCTGGGAATCTTTAGCATCCATGACTTCCCGAAACAGACTGATATGGCTGGCCAGCCGAACAATTTCCTCGGACACATCGCTCTTGTCACTCAAAACCGCCACTTCCTGGGCCAGTCGGACCGGGTCAATTCCATCGGCATCCGCAGTCAGTTTGGCGATCCGTTCCATGAGCCTGATTTTATAAACCCCGGGGATCTTGTCAGCTTCCTTTGTCAGGGCCTCCATGCATCCTTCAATATAATCGATCCTTGAACTTAAATCCTGAAAAAGATTTTCCCCCTCCTGGCGGCGCATGGAATCCAATTGTCCGGTGGCAGTTTCAACCGCCAGAAATACCACCTCCCTTAACAAGTCCGCATCCACCTGCCTCTGGGAAGGAATAATAATATTTCTGGCAGCCAGAATGTTGTCAAGAGATATATCTGTGGCAAGTTTCAGGGTTTCTTTCACTTTTTTTAATGCCGTAAAATACCCCGCAGCTTTTACCTCATCCACCTCAAACAATTCAGATTCCTGGGTGTCATCCGTGAAATTTACGCGGACTTCAACCCTTCCCCGGTCATGGGTTTGGGCAATCAGTTTTTTGATTTGCTCCTCAAAAGGCAGGCAGGCCTCGGGCAGGTGAATGGCAAAATCCAAATGCCTGGAATTATAGGAGCGAATGGTCACATCCGCTGTAATACCATCCTTTGTATGGGATGCCTTTGCAAAAGCCGTCATGCTTTTTATCATAAAATTTTCCTTTCCTTTAAATCCAGAATATACTTGTTCCTGACCTTTTCGAGAAATTTTGTTACCGCATCAGAGGCATAATCCGGGTAGGTCCATTCCAGGGTTTTAAATCCCTTTTTGGTATAGATCAAGGTCAGATCTGCATAGATGTTGTTGCCGATATAAATCCTGTGGGAATATTCTTTGCCCGTTGCAAGGACAAACCGGGAAGATAAAAGATAGCCCGGATCAATATTTACCTGACGATTGCCCTGGGATAAACAACTCTTTTCCAGTTCATTGGTGGCAAGTTTAATAGATGAGAGCATGTCCTGTTCAATGAGAGGCTTAAAGGCGATCACCCGACGGTACAAAGGGGATCCCATTTCTTTATAATAATAGTCTGTGAAATCAAAATCAAGCCATTTTGAAATAATATCGCAGGGGCCTGCAATCTGCTCAAGCCCATCAAAAATCTGATCAAACACCTGCTTTTCCTTCATAAAAACAGAAATGACCAATTTTGCCGGATCCGGTGGTTTCGGGGTGCTCATCTCTATACAGGCTTTGCTTCTTCAATAAGCATAATGGGAATATCATCCCGGATTTCATAACACAGGGAACAGGCATCACACACAAGCCCATCCTGATTTTGGGTCAAAACTACCTCTCCCTTGCATTTGGGACAGACCAGAATCTCCAATAATTCTTTGGAAACTGCCATGGTGGTTCTCCTTATGATGAGTATGGTCCCTTTAGGGTCCATGTTTAAAATTGGGGGTCTTTGATTATATGGTTTGGTATTATTATTTGCCTGTCTTGGAACCCTGCATGGACTGTAAGTTATAATATGCGCCTTTTAAGGCCATCAGCTCCTGATGGGTGCCCTGTTCGGCAATGGAACCGTTTTTAAGCAGAATCACCCGGGAAGCATAATCGATGGTTGAAAGCCTGTGGGCAATGACAAAGGAAGTTCTGCCCTTCATGAGGTTTTCCAGAGCACGCTGCACCAATTGTTCTGCCTGGGAATCCAAGGCCGAGGTGGCTTCGTCTAAAATCAACACCGGCGCATCCTTGATCAAGGCCCGGGCAATGCAGATCCGCTGTTTTTCTCCCCCGGACAACCGGGAACCAAGCTCTCCGATCACGGTATCATACCCCCTGGGGAATCCCAGGATAAACTCATGGGCAAAGGCTGCCTTTGCAGCCTTCTCAATCTGTTCATCCGTGGCATCCATTCGTCCGTACCGGATATTATCCCTGACCGATTCATTGAATAAAATGGGTTCCTGGGTCACGATGGAAATATGGTCTCTAAGGGATTTAACAGACAGGTCCCGGACATCCCTACCGTCAATTAATATACGCCCGGAAGACACATCATAGAGCCTGGGGATCAGATTGACTAAACTTGTTTTCCCGCCCCCGCTCATTCCCACCAATGCCAGCACCTCGCCCGGGGACACCCGAAGATTGATATTTTTTAAGGCTGGGGTTTCATCTGCCCCATAGGAAAAACTCACGTCATCAAATTCCAGATCAAAGGCCGAACCTTTGAGAATTTGCGGGTTCTGCTTTTCAGAAATAGTCTCTTCCTGTTCCAGGATATCAAAAATCCGGGAGGCCGCTGCCACCCCTTCCTGGATTGTATTGTTCAACCCGGACAATTTTTTAACCGGATCATAGAGCATCATTACCGCGGTTAAAAATGAGAAAAAGATGCCCGGAGTAGAGGTCCCGTTGATCACCCGCATCCCGCCGAACCAGATAATAAACGCAATCCCTAAGCCCCCGAGAAACTCCATGATAGGAGAAGACAATGCCTTGGCAACAACCTTTTTCATTTCAAGCCGGAACAGTTCCTGGGTCTTTTCCTTAAACCGTTTTTTTTCAAACGCTTCCAGGCTGAAAATTTTGATGATCTTGGCCCCGGAAAAGGTCTCATGGAGAAAAGAATTTAAATCTGCCATGGTTTCCTGGGAGCCGGTTGAATAACGCCTGACCCGTCGGCCAAAAATCAAAATAGGATAAAATGCCAGGGGCAGCACCAGAAAGGCTCCGCAGGCCAATTGCCAATCCCGGTAAAAGATAACCCCCAAAAAAGCTATCACAGAGAAAGAATCCCGGAAAATATTAATAACGGCCGTGGATACCATCCCCTTGACAATGTTGACGTCATTGGTGATCCTGGACATGAGAGCCCCGGTTTTTTCCTTGTGGATAAAGGCGATGGGCAGATCGGTAATCTTTTCATAAAGGGAATCTCTGAAATACCGGATGATTTTTTCACCGATATAATTCATCAAATATTCAGACCCATAGGACCCAAGTCCCTTGAGCAGAAAGACCAGAATGGCCAGGCCAGGAATCAGCAGGAGCATTTCTTTGTTTTTGCCTATGAAGATATCATCCATGACCGGTTTCACCAACAGGGCCATGGCCCCGTTTGCCCCGGCCACGACCACCATGCACACCGCGGCAAAGGCAAGGCGTTTCCAGTATCGGGACACAAGGGTAAAAATGACGCGTTGCCGGGATTTGGATAAACTGGCTACTTTATTTTCCATAAGCATAAAATTTGTGTCCGCCCATATTATTTTCCCGATTCTAAAGCGGGTATTGTCAATCTTCAAAAAACATGAGAGCATATGTCCCCATGAAAACGTGTGCCTTTATACCCAATTTTTTCAAAATTTACAATATCATGTGGCAAGCCGTCCTGCCTTTTTTAAAGAAAAGCAAACGACTGTCCCCTTCCTTTGAGAAAAGGGTCTCGCCAGACCACCTTGAAAAGGCGGACATCTGGATCCAATCGGCATCGGCAGGTGAAGCATTTCTGGCCCTGTCCCTGGTTTCCTCCCTGGAACCAAAAGAAAAAATAAAAATTCTGATCACCTCCACCACCTCCCAAGGGATACAAATTCTGGAATCCGGCCTGGCCGATAAAACGCTCCATCCTGATATTACCTGTTGTCTAAACTTTTTCCCCTTTGACATCCCCCAAACCATCCAAGAGACCGTCAAAAGGGTCAATCCCAGAATCATGATCCTGCTCGAAACTGAAATTTGGCCAGCCCTACTCTATTATTTAAAAGAAAACCACACTCAGATTTTCATCATCAATGGCCGGCTGTCGAAAAAAAGTGGAAGGCATTATAAATTAACCAGAGTTTTATGGAATAAACTTTCTCCTGACCAGATTCTTGCCATTTCCCCTTTGGATGCAAAAAAATATGGCCAGGTCTTTGAGAATGCCCGGATTACCACCATGTCCAATATCAAATTTGATCTCATGGATTCAGGGGTCTGTGCCCCTTCCAGGACGACAGCCCTGGAAAAGATTATTTCTAAAGGATTTGCCCTGTCCATCCTGGCTTCCATCCGAAAACAGGAAGAGACACAGGTCCTAAAGATCATCGAACACCTATTGTCTGAATACCCGGACCAAATAGTGGCCATTTTCCCCCGTCACATTCATAGGGTGGCTGCCTGGAAGAAAAAGCTGAAACGAAAAGGGCTTGCCTTCCATTTAAGGTCAAAGGTAACAACCCCTGTTTCAGCAACTGGTGTCATCCTCTGGGACACCTTTGGGGAATTAAGGGCGGCCTATGGTATTGCAAGCACGGTATTTGTGGGCGGCAGCCTGCAACCCCTGGGGGGTCAAAATTTCATTGAACCTGCTGCCCTGGGAACCCCCACGGTCGTAGGTCCCTTTCTGGATGATTTTGCCTGGGTGGGAGAAGAAATTTTCAACCAAGAAATTGTCACCCGATGCCATGACCATTTGGCTGTGGCAAAGGCCATGGTCTGTCATCTCAAAACCCCGGTTGATAGGTTTGAACAAAAGCAAAAGGGCCAAGACTATATTCAAAACAGACAGGGCGGTACTCAGATAGCCTGCCAAATAATTTTGGAACCCTTTTCAAACAAAGGGTAAGCCCAACCGCAACCCGTGGGGAGACTTTGTTTCACCCCTTGAAATTCGCATAAAAAAATTGGGAATTGTACAAAAAGCAACCGTTAGGGTATACTTATCCTTAAACAGTTGACACGACACCCATTATCGATACATCATGGATACTGTTTATTTAACGACTCTATTTAACAATCCTTAACACAATAAAAATAAAGCTATGACCACTCCGTCTGATTTACCCATCCATATCCCCAATTTCGGTTCCGATTCCGATTTCTTGAATATTGGGAATAAAAAATATACCATTTTATTTGTGGATGATGAACCAGATATTCTAAAAACCATGGTCAGAATTTTCAGGAAAGAAAACTATAAAGTCCTAACCGCTGAATCCGCATTGAAAGCCTGGCAAATTTTAAAGGATGAAACCGTAAACGTGATTGTAACGGATCAGCGCATGCCGAAAATCAGTGGGATTGAGCTTCTGAAAAAAATCAAATCAGCATATCCGGACACTATCAGAATCATGTTAACCGGCTATGCAGATATTGACTCGGTTATGGAGGCTGTCAATCAGGGGGCCATCTATAAATTCATTTCAAAACCATGGAATGATGTGGATCTTAAGCTAAATATCCGGCTTGCTCTGGTACAATATAAGCTGTTGACCGAGAACAGCAAACTCAAAGAGGTTCAAAAGCAACAGACGAAAAACATTGATAAACTCAGCCGATTTATCAACAAAAGCCAATTGGGAAACCTGTTAATTAAAAACAAATGCATTAACAAAGCCTCATTGAACAAAGCAAACACCATTCAGACCAAAACTGGTGAGACAATGCCGACGATTCTGATCAAAATGGGGATCATCAAAGAGAACCAGATAATTGAATTGATCGAGAAAGAGATGGGTATTGAACAAACCTTTCTCAAGGATATCACCATCCCCCCGGCACTCACAGGAATCGTGCCAAAAGAAATCTGTACAAACAATATATTAATACCCATTGCTAAAAAAGGCAATCACTTAACCATCGCGATGTCAGACCCCACGGATCAAATGAAAATCGATGCCTTGATGTTTATGACCGGTCTTAAAATTGATCCAGCTGTTGCCGGAAAAAGTGACATCCTCTACAAAATTGACGAAACATATGGTCTTCTGGATATTCATAAATCCCCCAAAGAAGAACTCGGTTATATTGAATCCAAAGATTCCATCGTAATCGTTATTGCCAAAGAAAATGAAAATCCGGATATAGAAAATTTATTTGCCGCAAAAGACCCGCCCTCTGTGGTAAAAGTCGTTGACAGTATTCTCGCAGATGCCTTGAATCAAAACGCCACCGATGTCCACATTGAAGCAAAAAGCCAATATGTAATGGTTCGCTATCGAATCAACGGACTATTATTTGATAAAATGCATATCCCACTGTCCATGCACGCGCCCATTGTTTCGCGAATAAAAATTCTGGCTGAATTGGATATTGCCGAGAAAAGAAGGCCCCAGGATGGACGGGTCGCCATAAAAACCTCTTGCCGAATGGTAGATATAAGGCTATCCACCCTGCCCACCATTTCAGGAGAAAAGATAGTTTTCAGAATTCTTGATCGAAATTCTTCCATAAAAGATATTAATGAACTCGGATTCTCGGAATCACAACTTGAATTGATCACACAACTGATAAAGAAACCCCAGGGGTGTCTTCTGGTGACAGGACCGACGGGTAGCGGAAAAACAAGCACCCTTTATTCCATAATTCAAAAAACAGCCACCATCCATAAAAATTATTCCACCATTGAAGACCCCGTCGAATATTATATGGAAAAAGCCGGACAGGTAATGATCAAAGAAAAAATCGGATTGACCTTTCCGGTGGTGTTGAGATCTCTCTTACGACAGGACCCTGACACCATTATGCTTGGGGAAATTCGGGATTTTGAAACCGCAGAAGTTGCCTTCCATGCTGCATTAACCGGGCACACGGTGTTGAGTACCCTTCATACCAACTCCAGCATCGCAAGCATCACACGATTAATCGACATGGGCATTCAGTCCCATATCATAAGCGCGGCATTAAACGGTGTTATTGCCCAACGGCTTGTCCGCAAAATTTGCACAAATTGTATGGTGGATGATATCCCTTCAAAAGAAACCGTTCATCTGTTAGGGCTGGACCCGGAAATCGGTCTGAATGCAAAAAAAGGCCAAGGCTGTGATCAATGTCAAGAAACCGGCTACCATGGCCGGGCAGGCATTTATGAAGTATTTGTTATCAATAGCGAAATTGAAGGACTTCTTTCCCAAAATGCCCCCCAGGCAAAAATCAAAAAAGCAGCCATCTCAAACGGGATGCAGACCCTGTTTGATAGCGGGAAGGAAAAAATTTTACGGGGAATTACGACCTGTGAGGAAATTTTACGGGTCCTGGGTCCACAAACGCTGTTTGAGTTCAAATGCGTGGCATGCGGGCAAATGATGAGCGAACGGTATAAATTTTGTCCCTATTGTGCCAAACCGCAACAAAAAAGGTGCGAAGGCTGCGACCGGTCTCTTGAATTAAATTGGCATGCCTGTCCGGACTGCGGAACAATGGCAAAATAACCCCCAAGGTTTATTTTACTTGCAATCTGTGAGTAATAGTGTAATCTACAGGCTAACTTTATACCAAGTAGAATCAAATTTTCCTTCAAGGGTTGTCCTCGTTAAAAGCGTTGTCTCCCAAAGCATCGTTCGTTGCGGTCGAAGTTTCTGCTGATTCATCAAAAACAGGAGAAACTGTATGACAGTGTCTGTCATAACCATTTACCACGCTGCAACAGAGATCTCGGTCCAACCCCCGTTGATCTCCCCTGATGCCCTCAACATAACCTGTTCAACCATTTCATCAACCAAATAAACGAATTCCAGCGGATGACAATAATCCGCAGATCGAAACGTCAGGGGAATGCCCTGGCCGATCATCACGCAATACAATAGGAGTATTAATGAGTTTTAAAGAGTTTAAGTTCCACCCCAAGGTAACTGCTGGCATAGAAGCCTGCGGTTTTACCACCCCCACCCCGATCCAGAAACAAGCCATCCCCGCAATCCTTGAAGGACGAGATATTCTCGGACTTGCCCAGACCGGCACCGGAAAAACTGCCGCCTTTGCGCTTCCCCTAATCCAACGGCTTATGGACGGTCCCCGTAAACGAGTACGGGCTTTAATTGTAGCCCCCACCAGGGAACTGGCAGAACAGATCAATGACGATATAACCCAGCTGGCAAAACAAACCGGCCTGCGCAGCATCTCCATTTATGGCGGTGTGGGTAAGCAACCCCAGGTCAAAGCGATCCGAAATGGTGTTGAAATCATCGTTGCCTGCCCCGGCAGGCTCCTGGACCTCTT
>CAXHYW010000051.1:0-12111 GCA_964021475.1 uncultured Desulfobacteraceae bacterium
AGATTCTCCGGAGTGACTGGAGTTCAGACGTGTGCTCTTCCGATCTGATCAAAGAATGGCCGGTCCGCCACATGATGGCATTTCCGCCGTGTTTCCGGATATCATCATACATAACCATGGAACATTTTACTTCCGAGATAAAAGTGGCTCCGGGTTTTCTTTTGAGAATTTCCCTGGCATAAATCACCATGAGCTGATCTCCGTAGATCACCGTTCCGTTTTTGTCCACCACTCCGATTCTGTCGGCATCTCCGTCATACCCGACCCCCAAATCCAACCCCTTATCCTTGACCAAAGCGATGAGATCCTTCAGGTTCTTCTTCTGGGTGGGATCTGCCTCATGGTTGGGAAACGTTCCGTCCAGGTCACAGAAAATATCGTGGACCTCACACCCCAAATCATTTAACACGGGCACTGCTGTGATGCCACCGGTACCGTTTCCGGCATCAATACCGATTCTAATTTTTTGAGTGAGGGAAATATTTTCCTTCAAATATGCCATATAAGGCGTTGTTACATCCGCCTTGATTTCCTGGCCCTCGCCTGTCACATAGGCCTTTTGTTCAATGATCTGCAAAAGATCCTGGAGGCCCTGACTGTGAATGGAATTGAGCCCGCTCATCAACTTGAACCCGTTGTATTCCGGTGGGTTGTGACTGGCCGTGACCATGGCGCCGCCATCCAGTTCCAGGTGATGGATGGAATAATACAGCACAGGGGTGGGGCAGGTCCCGATGTCCACCACATCACAGCCCGTGGAAACAATCCCCTGGATAAACAATTGGGAAAATCGATCCGATGTTATTCTGCAATCCCGTCCAACGGATATTTTTTTTCTACCCTGATCCCTTAACAGAGACCCATAGGCTTTTCCAATATCCACGACATCCTGTTCACAGATATCCTCGCCTGCAATGCCCCGAATGTCATATTCTCTGAAGATCCCTGGATTCATAGACCCTCCTTTTTAATTATAGTTATTTAAAAAATTTTTGATAACAATACCAGCATACCTACCAGCCAGCAATAGGGCGCAAAGAGATGGAATTTACCACTATGCACCAATTTTAATAATAGTTTCAATGCGATCAAACCAACAACAAAGGAAGCGATTGTCCCATAAATAATGGCGGGATTCATCACAAAATCGGTTTCCATGGCATCCTTAGCCCCCAAAATCAAAGCTCCCCCAACAGCGGGAATCGACAAAAGAAAAGAAAACCTAGCGGCCTTATCTCGGTCCAGTCCCGCAACCATACCCGCAACAATGGTGCTGCCGGACCGGGAAATACCAGGAATTACGGCCAATCCCTGTACAATTCCAATGAAAAGGGCCCGCTTGATATCCAATTTGCCGGAGTTATCCCCTGAATTACCACTTAAATTACCACCAGGCGCCCCATTGCAATAATAGCGTCTGGAAAACCACAAAATACTACCGGTGAGTATCAGCATGCACCCCACCAAGGTATCCGAAGAAAACAACACCTGCTCAAAATTTTTCAACACAAGGCCGATCAATGCAGTGGGGATAGAACCCATAATGATAAACCCGGCCAACTTCAAATTTTCATCGGTTTTTAAAAGGGGGCCAACCGGTTTATGGCTGACAAGGTTTCCCAGAAACCCAAAGATGGATACCATCATCAATTTTATGTCAGAAAAATAGACCACCAATACCGCTAACAAGGTACCCAGATGGACGCTGATATCAAATATCAATACAAATTCGGTAATGTTAAAATAAATCTGACCCAATACCAGATGCCCGGAGCTGCTTACCGGCAAAAACTCAGTCAACCCTTGAAGAATCCCCAGTATGATCCCCTGATATATTTCCATATTCTGCCAATTATCTTTATTGTTTACGGCCAGTATAAACTTAAATTTTACACCCAATCAAGTCAAGCAATCGTATATAATTCCTGCACTTAAATTGCAAGATTTTAAAAAAAGACTTGAACTTAGGGGGGTTTCACACTAAAAAAACCATATGCTTTCTATGGGGATAGACAAAATGGGGACAGACAAAATAAAAATACAGGGAAAGAAATTCAATCCTTCCAACATCGGTGAGAAATCGGCCAGAGCAGCCCATATCTTTCAGTTGTTGGGAACCGATTACCCCCAAAACATCACCCTCATCCTAGAGCAGGCGCTATTAATTATGGATGGGATTTTCGCTTTTTTTATTCCCATCTGCGCCCAAAAGGGCTGCCCCCCCATCCACACAAGCCCCGATCTTCCCCAAGACCTAAGGGTTGAAAGTATTCTGGCTAGCACCCTTTTCAAAACCACCTTTGATGAGGAGACCCATCATGTTCTATCCTGCATTCCCCCCCAGGATAGCCAGGCGGATCCCCTGGTGAAAAAGCTTAAGATCAAGGCATGCATCGGGACCCCTGTTTTGTTCAAACAAACCCCCCTGGGAACCCTTTGGGTAATTGACAACACCCCCCGGTCCTTTACCCAGGATGACGCCACCTGTATGAAAACCATAGCCGCAGTCCTGGGACTTGAAGAGGAACGGCTGTCCCAGGGAAACAAGATGCTGGAAGCTCAAAAGACAATGGTTCGAGAACTATCGGAAAAACTGGACCAGGCAAAGGAAATGGAATTGATCGGGATTATCGCCGGTGGAGTGGCCCATGATTTAAACAATATTCTCGCAGGCCTTGTCTCCTATCCGGAATTACTATTGTTACAGATGGAAAAAAACAGCCCCCTTATGGAACCCATTTCCTTCATACACGATACCGGGCTTAAGGCGGCGGATATTGTCCAGGATCTGTTAAGCCTTACCCGGCGGGGGATTAAACAGACCCGCGTTATAAACCTGAACCAGGCAATCCAAGACTACCATAACAGCTCCGTCCATCAACGCCTTATAAAAAACTTTCCGGACATCGATTTTAAAATCAAATCAGACCCCGATCTGTTAAACCTGAATGGATCTGAATCCCATATTTCCAAGATGGTAATGAACCTTGTCATCAATGCTGCCGAGGCAGTACAGAACAGCGGACAAGTCATGGTTGAGACATTTAACCGCTCTGTGGACATCTCCCCGGGTGGGATTTTTGAAAATGCCTCGGGCGAATATGTGGTATTGCGGGTGACCGATGACGCAGAAGAGATCAGTCAGGAGGATATCAAGAGAATGTTTGAACCCTTTTACACAAAGAGACAAATGGGAAGGAACGGCACGGGATTAGGCCTTTTGGTGGTTTGGAATGCAGTCAAGGATCATGGAGGGTATATTGAAATCTTTAGTGAAAAAGGAAAAGGCACTACCTTTGAAATCTACTTTCCCGGGACAAGGGACAAGCTATAAAGCCCTGACGACTTCCAGCGGTTTTACTAAAACACAGGGGAGTGAAAAGCGATACAACTCAGTGCCGATCAATATATCAAAAAGCCCAATACGCTTCAAAAATTTACCATTGCACTGAAAAATAAATTGGCCAAAAATCAGTAAAAGAATAGTTGATTTCATTTTTCATTTCATGTATTAAGAATAGAAGTATAGGAATTCTCGTTTCAAAACTTTTTAAGTATTCTTACAATTACATTACCCAAAACATGTTTAAGTCAAAAGGAGAAAATGATGAATAAGAAATTATTGGTACAAAGTTTATTGTCAATAATTGCCTTCCTTTTTTTATTCGGATGCGCAGTAAAAGAACCCGCACAAACCCCTTCATATGCAGCCACACAATTTGACACCCAAATGTACGATTCAAAGGTGGATAACTTTATTGTTGTATTTGATGCCTCCAGTTCCATGAGACATCCTTACAAAGGAACCCCCAAATTTGACATCGCCAAAGAGCTTGGCTATCGGTTGAACCTGACCATCCCGGAAATGGGCCAGACAGCTGGCGTGAGAAGTTTCGGCCATGATCCTAAGGTTTCAAAACACCTGACCGAACTGCTCTACGGCATGGAAACATACTCCACTGCCAATGCCAAGGGCACCCTTGATAAAATATCAAAACCTGGCGGATGGAGCCCTCTTGGAACCGCCCTGGATGCAGTGGGAACAGATCTTGAAGGTCTTTCCGGCACCCGTAATGCTGTGATCATCATCAGTGACGGCATGGACATGGAAAAGAAAATCCCCATGGTACAGGCACTGAAAGACAAATTCGGATCATCCATCTGCTTCTATCCCATCCAGGTGGGCGATGCTCCTGAAGGAAAAGCCTTTCTCCAGGAAGTATCCAACATTGGAGCGTGTGGATTTTTCTCAAATGCCGACGATCTTATGAATGGTGACGGGATTGCCAACTTTGTAGAAAAAGTATTTCTCACAAAAAAGATAACCGCAGAGAGAAAAGACAGTGACGGCGACGGCGTTTATGACGACGAAGACCAATGCCCTGGAACTCCTGCCGGTGCCAAAGTGAATGCGGTTGGTTGTTGGACTCTTGACAACCTCCTGTTTGATTTTGACAAAGCCGAAATCAAACCCGAAGGTTATCCCCGTCTTGATGCAATCGTTGGTATAATGGAGAAAAATCCGACCATGAGTGTCGAACTCCAGGGCCATACCGACAATGTTGGAACCGAAGCCTATAACATGGATCTATCCATGAGAAGATCCAATTCCGTTGCCGCTTACCTGGTTGAAAGAGGAATTGCGAGAAACAGACTGGCCACAACTGGTTTTGGATTCAAATCACCAGTGGCACTGAATGGAACAACGTTTGGACGTTCCTTGAACAGACGGGTTGAGCTACACCCCTATTGATCTTAATTACAATTGATCTTTAAAACTTGTCCGGGAAAATTTACTCTTTCCCGGGCAAGATCGAACCATAAGACAAGACATAAGATCAAATTGAGAATAAGATCAGATAGACAATAAAAAAAGGCATCAAAGAAAAACTCTTTGATGCCTTTTTTATTATTGTAATCGTTTTATATGAAACTCCGGCCTCGGTTAATAGAGAATCTGACCTGTTTTTTCCACACCATATCCACCAAGAGCAAGCACCCTCTCCTTAAACGCATCTGTGGCAATGGTATCTAAAAGTACCTGAACCTTTGGGGACTCAAAGAATTGTTCCGGAATAATCAAGTCATAGGACTCCGTGATAATGGGGATGAAATCAAGGCCAAGGGCATTGGCGGCGGCTTTAATTCCCAGGCCAGCATGGGCTCTGCCGGATAGCACGGCCACGGCCACGGACATATGGGTATACTCATCATTTTCATACCCCAAAATATCGCCAACATTTATTCCCAACTGTTTCAACTTATAATCAAACAAAATTCGGGTACCTGATCCAGGCTGCCGGTTGATAAACCGAAAGGTGCCTGATTTCAGGTCCTGAATGGATTGAATGTTTGCAGGATTTCCCCTGGGGACAATTAGACCCTGTTCCCGCATAACCAGGTTGACAATCCGAACCTTGTGGTCGGGCAGGTATTTTTTGACATAGGAAAGGTTATAGCTGCCGTCAAGCGGGTCCAGCAGGTGAGCCCCGGCCATATGGCACCCCCCTTTTTTAAGGGCCATCAATCCCCCCATACTTCCCACATGACTGGAGGAGATATTAACATCAAACTTTTTCTGCCGGATCTGATCCCCCAGAAGATCCAGGGTATTATCATGGGAACCGATGATGACCAGGGTGTTTTGGATGGCCGACAAAGGCCGCAGCAAATGAGCATTCACCTTTTCTCCTTGAGAGATTCCCTCAATATGCCTCGGAATCCGAATCACCCCGTCGGCTTCAGTCAGGGTGGTGATGCTGCCCGAACCCCGGGGAAGCTGGGAGGCGATCAGTTGCCCGTCAACGGAACCAATTTTAACCCTTAAAAACTCATCCTGGCCCAGCTTGGAGGCAATTTTTCTGGCAGGGCTTACCAGAGCTGTCTGAAGGGGCGTTTCCGGTAATTGCTGCATATGGAGCAGCAGGGGACCGGCAAACTGTTCAAAGGCCACAATGGCGGCGACTGGATAGCCGGGAATCCCAAACACCGGTACCTGCCCCACCTTTCCAAACAAGACCGGTTTTCCCGGCATCATGGTCACTCCGTGGACATAAACCTGGCCAAGGGAAGAGATGACCGGCCTTGCGAAATCTTCGGATCCGGCAGAGGAACCGCCAATGATGCAGACCATATCGTATGAGCCAGAAGCCGCTGCAGAAACTGCATCCTGTATGGAAGTAAGATCATCTTTCAGCATGGGATGAATGTCAAACAGGGCACCATGGTCCTGGCAAAGACCGCCCAGAACCGTGGAGTTAGACTCCACCACCTCTCCTGATTTCATCTGACCGGGAAGGATATCCTGCCATTGCTTGAGTTCAGAACCCGTGGGGATGATCACCACCCTGGGCTGTTTGTACACCTCCACCTGAAAAATACCACCGGAAAGCAGGGCCCCCAGGGAGTAGGAATTAACCTTATGCCCACGGGCAAACAACAGCTTGGTGGCCACAATATCCTCTCCCATTTTCCGGACATGCTGCCAGGGAAACACAGGGGCTTCAATTTCAACCCGGGTGTCGTCCAAAATATTTAAATGCTCAATCATGATAACGGCATTGGTATCCACCGGCATGGCATGACCGGTATTCACCCAAAATCCATTTTCGAAAGGAATAAGTGTTTTCGGCTCTTCTTCACTGGCCCCAAAAGTAATTTGGGCATCCACGGCAATACCGTCCATGGCAGCGGCATGAAAATTGGGAGAAGAGAGGAGGGCAATTGCCGGTTTTGCCAATACCCGACTCTTGGCATTTACCACATCAATGGTTTCAACCTCGGTGGTATAGGTGCTAAAATGATCAAAAAGGCAAGATTTTGCCTCTTCAATACTCTTCATATCCAGGTAAACATTTCGTTTTGAATTCATTGTAGCTCTTTACGCTTCTTAACTAAATTGATAAATAAAAGGGCCATACCATCTGGCCACAATTGGGCCGAGTCTTTTATATGGGTCCTCTATAAGAGGATAATATCAACCAGAGTCCCCTTTTCCAGACCTTCCACATGCTCCCCAATTTCAAGCAACCCGTCTGCGTGGATCATGGTCCGAATCAACCCTGATTTTCCCAAAACCGGGCGGGCCATCATTTGACCCTCGTAATTTTCCAGTTGCTCCTTTTCAAGCATGACCCTGACGAAATCGCGTCGACCCTGGGCAGAAGGAACATTCCGGGTCAATTTCGCCGGAATCCGCAGTTGCCGCACAGCTGTCTTATATCCCTGGAGCCGGTGCAAAAAGGGTATCACAACAACTTTAACCACCACCATGGCCGATACCACCTGGCCGGGGAGACCCCAGACCGGTTTATTGCAACTGTTAGCAAGGATGGTGGGTTTTCCGGGACTCACCGACATACCGTGGACCAGAACCTTTGTGTCTAAAAGGGATGAAAGCACCTCCACGGTGTAATCCCGGGTGCCAACAGAACTGCCCCCGGATATCAATACCATGTCACATTCGGCAAGCGCTAGTTCACAGGCGGCTTTAAGGGCTGCGGGATTATCCTTGATAATTCCGTACCGAACGGGTATGGCATGGGCTTCTTCCACAAATCCAGCCAGGGTATAGGAATTAATGTCCCGGATTTGACCTAAGCTTGGCTCCTGGGTAATGGGAATGATCTCATCCCCGGTGGAGACAATCCCCACCCGGGGCACCCGATAAACCAAAATTTCTGAAAAACCTAACCCTGCGGCAAGGCCTGCCTCCTGGGGGCGGATAAAGGTTCCAGCGGCAAGCACCGTCTCATCCCTTGCAAAATCTTCCGATGCATCAATCACGTGCTGGAGGGGGGCCACACTCTTGTATATTTCCACAGACCCTTCATCCACCGCTTCCGTATGCTCTACCATGACCACGCTGTCCGCGCCTTGGGGCAACATGCCCCCGGTGGAAATATGGGCGGCCTGCCCCGGTTCCAGGACAAAATCAGGTATCTGACCCATGGGGATCATCCCCACAAGCTCAAGCCATGCAGGGCTTGACTCGGAAGCACCAAAGGTTGCGGCTGCATGGACGGCATACCCGTCCATGGTGGCCCGTCTGAACCCGGGCATATCTCTTCTTGCAACCAGATCAACTGCCAAAATCCTTGAACAGGCATCCCCTACGTCAATGGTTTCCGTTCCCACAGCAGGAAATTGGTCGACCAGGCAAAACACCTCTTCAAGGGTTTTTACATTAAAAAAATGGTTCATCTTAATGCTTTCTTTAGCCGTTCCATGGCCAGGTTCACATTTTCCAGACTATTAAAAGCAGAAATCCGTATGTAGGGATTACCGCAGCGTCCAAACCCGCCGCCAGGCGTGCAGACCACCGAGGCCTTGTTGAGCAGAAGATCAAAGAAATCCCAGGAATCCCTGCCCTGACCGTCTATCCATATATAGGGAGAATTTTCACCCCCCACATAATCAAACCCCAAGGACCCAATGGTTTTGCGAATAATATCGGCATTGTTGAGATAAGAATCGATCAATTCCTTGACCTGGACCTGTCCTTCGGGTGAATATACCGCCTGGGTGGCTTTTTGAACCGGATAGGAGACCCCATTGAATTTTGTGCTCTGGCGACGATGCCACAGACCATGGAGGGAGATTTTCTCACCTTTGGAGGTAAAAACCATGCACTCTTTGGGCACAACGGTAATCCCGCATCGGGTACCGGTAAAACCGGCGGTCTTGGAAAAACTTCTAAATTCTACTGCCACCTCTTTGGCACCGGGGATTTCATAGATACTTCTGGGCAGGGTCTCATCCCGGATAAACGCTTCATAGGCAGCATCAAAGAGGATCAGGGCACGGTTTTCCCTTGCATAGTCCACCCAGACTTTCAGCTGAGCCTTGGTGGCCGTGGTACCAGTAGGATTGTTGGGAAAGCACAGATAGATCAGATCCACCTTCTCTTCGGGCAACTCCGGCATAAAATCATTCTCTTTCAGGCAATCCATGTAGACAATATTTTCGTACCTGCCGTTTTTAAATTCTCCGGTTCTGCCAGCCATGACATTGGTATCCAGATAAACCGGATAGACCGGGTCTGGAATAGCAATTTTGATATCATTTGCAAACAGCTCCTGGAAATTGCCGGTATCGCATTTGGCCCCGTCGCTTACAAAAATCTCATCGGCGGATATATCCGCTCCCCGGGATTGAAAGTCATGGGCCGCAATTGTTTCCCGCAAAAAGGCATATCCCTGCTCCGGACCGTAACCCCGGAAGGTGGCATCGGAAGCCATTTCATCCACCCCATCATGAAATCCCTTGATGACAGCCGGAGATAATGCCCGGGTCACATCCCCGATCCCCAGGCGAATGACATGGGTATCGGGATTGTCTTGCTGAAACTTCTCCACCCGCTTGGCAATGTCTGAAAAAAGGTAGGACGCCTGTAATTTATTATAATTTTCATTTGCTCTGATCATAATTTTTTCCTTTCAATTTGTATATGTGTCAGCGCGAAACCGCACTGGTACTTACTTTAAAAAACACGTTGCCTGCCGTTTTCCCGAAAAAAGCGGCGAAGAAACCGGAGAAACCAGAGAAAAAAGACAGACAACAAACTTTTATCCAACTCTACTTTTAGACAAACAAGACGATTCTGTCAATTCCCTGTTTATTTTTTGACCATGTACCCATGGAAAGACATCCTCCCGTCCCCCCCTATATAGCACCCCCTGGATGACACCCCTCTTCGGCTCATCGAAGCATGGCATTTTTTTAATATGCATTTTTAATATACAATGGCAGGCGGTTGTATACATCCCTGGGACTCTTTATACTTCGTTCACTGTCTATTTGCCAAGAGGCATCCGGGCTCCCCATATCAATGGGATCCGGTTTCACCTCCAGGGTATTTTCACGGGTGTCGGTAAAGGGAATAACCAAGGGCCCATCACTTTCAAGAACATAGGCCATTTGACCATTTTCCAGGTATACAATGCTGCCCGGCGGATGACGCCCGATGCTTTTCACAAAGGCGTGGAGGACAAACTGCAACAAAGGATCCTTTTTGACATATTTACGGAACACCCGGGTCATAGCAGATACCTGATTCAATGCATCTTTGTAACTTTTTTTGGATATCATGGCATCGTATATATCTGAAAGTTTGCAAATTTTCACATAGGGAGGAATATCCGAGCAGTCCCTATCCAGAGGATAACATCCTTGTTCATTTTCAAACAACGGGGCATGATGATATTGGATAATATTTTTAAAAACGCTATTTTTAATCCGATTTTCTTCCAAAATTTTTACCCCATAATCAAAGGAATGGCGCTTTAAGATGTTAAACTCCTTATCCGTAATCCCTGTGCTTTTGTTTAAAAGGGCTTCAGGAACCATTGCCTTTCCGATGTCATGTAAAAAAAAACCCAGGCAAATTTCATTGAGTTCCTCTTTGTAATAATAGTTAAAACAACCCCCTTTCACAGGCTCAGAAAGACCTTCCCCCCCGGAGACATCTGTTCCTTTTTCCGACAAAACACTACCAATGGTATGGGACAACTGGGTATTAAACCGATGCAGCACTGCCGTTCCAATGGCACAAACATTGGTTGAATGCTGATACAAGTAATCATCCCAGGAAAAAATCTGCTGATTCAAATAGGGGAAGGGGTGGTCTGCGGCAATTGAGAATTTTACCAGATCCGCTACCTGGGATTCAACTGCCTGGACATCAAACTGCCCATGGGTATCGCGAATCTGTTTCACTGCATTTTTCAGGCAGGCCGTTGCGGCATCAAATTTTTGAAGGGTTTCTTTTTTTATCTCCTGGATTTTTTTCAGACGCTTTTCAATATCCCCCGGGGTCCGATGGGTTTTTGATGGAATCGATCTCTTTGACGCAGGCGGCGGCACAAATTCTATTTCCCCGTGGGAACCCGTCCTGATCAGATTTCCCTTGCCGTCCCATAGCCCCCCCGTAAGAGAACTAACCGGAACAGATCGGATACCATTTTGCTGAAGAATTTTAAGTGTCCTGACGCTTTCCACAAAAATATTTTTTTCAAGAAGCAATGTTCCCTTTTCATTGTAAACATCCACACCGGTTTTTATCCGGCCACCAGCCTTTACAATCTCCATGAGATTTTCAATGGAAAACATTGCCTCTATCATCATAACTCCAAACGGATCTGCCAAACCGCCATTGCAAGTGCTTTAAATTCCGCAACGGACAAGGTTTCCGCCCGGCGTTGGGGAACGATGTTCGCCCGGGACAATGCCTCGACCACAACCGGTTTTTCAAGCCCCAGCTCACCGCCGGGCATTGAATTTTTCAAGGTTTTTCGCCGCTTTGAAAAAGCAGCCTTGATCACATCAAACAGCAAAGCCTCCATGGGAGGAGACATGTCTCCTGCGGGAAGAAAATCAAATCTCAACACCGTTGAGAGAACATCCGGCTTGGGGAAAAAAGAAGAGGGATTGATATCGGCAACAAACCCGACATCCGCCGCATATTGAACCACGGCGGACAACCGCGAATAATCCCGACCTCCGGGGGATGCGAGAATCCGGGTGGCAAGCTCTTTTTGAAACATTAAAAATGCCGTTTTAATAACAGCCCTTTCTTTTACGAGCCGAAACAAAATCTGGGATGAAATATTATAGGGAAGATTCCCCATGACCACCAATTTATTGTCCCCGGCGATTTCCTTAAAATCTGTTTTCATGATACTCTCGTTGATCACCGTGACATTATCGATTCCCTCTTGTTCAAGTTCTTCTTTAAGAAGGGGAATCATCCGCCGGTCCAATTCAACGGCTATGACACGAGCCGCTTTCCTGGCCAGAGGGATGGTCAAGGCACCTAACCCCGGCCCGATTTCCAAAACAATGGTATCCTCCAGGATTCCGGTGCGATCCACAATCATTTGTGCCGTCCCCGGGTTGGATAGGAAATTTTGTCCCATTTCCTTGCCCGCATATAAATCTTGTCTTTTCAACAATTGTCCCGGATGTGTCATATTACCTGCCTGTTCGTTGCCTTTGTTTCACCAGGCAAGGCTCCGTGAGCCTCGCCTGGCACTAATTACCTGAGTATAACCATACCAAATATGATTTACTCGCTTAATTGACCGTCAAATTACTACTTGACTTTCTTTGCTC
>CAXHYW010000052.1:0-12032 GCA_964021475.1 uncultured Desulfobacteraceae bacterium
TGAATGCAGCAAAAATTAGTGGGACGGCACTTGCCGCCCATCGTACCAAGCTCAATGTAATCGCTGAGAATCTGGCCAATGTAGATACCACCAGAACGGCAGAAGGAGGGCCCTATCGGAGAAAAATGGTGATTTTAAAGGGCGAGGATATCAATTCCTTTAAAAGTGTCATCCAACAAAAGCAGGCCCAAAAAGAAAATGACCCGAAAATTGAGCTGAGCCCCATTGAATTTGATTCGGATAAAAAACCGGGCAATGGGAATGGAGTGCGGGTGGATGAAATAGTCCGGTCCCAGGAGGATTTCTCCTTGGTCTTTAACCCAGCTCACCCCGATGCCGATCCTGCCACCGGATATGTAAGGATGCCCAATGTGGATCATTTGACGGAGATGGCCGACATGCTGGTGGCCAAAAGAAGCTATGAAGCCAGTGTCACTGTATTGTCATCAACCAAGGACATGGTGGCCAAAGCCCTTGAGATCGGAAGGTAATTTAGGAGAGACAAATGGCAGATATTAATGGTATAGGGTCCGGGATTGGTAAGATTTCTTTAAATACAGAATCTCTGTCCAGCAGGATTCAACGGCGGAGCCCTGAATTTTCAGAGAGACTTAAGTCGGCTGTTTTGGATGTGAATTCAAAACAAAATTTTGGTGACGAGTCTATTGAGGCGGTGATCCAGGGAGAAATGGGAATTCATGAGGGGATGCTGGCCCTTGGTAAGGCAAATACCTCTTTGAAATTATTGGCCCAGGTCAGAAACAAGGTCATGACAGCGTATAACGAAGTCATGCGTATGCAGGTATAAATGGGTGGTATAAAGGTAAAATGGAGTGGCTTAGATGAATCCTGTCATTGAAAGAATACTTACAACAATTAAAGAATTGTCCCTTCCCAAAAAAATCGGGTTGGGACTATTTGTCATGGTTCTGGTCGCCGGTTTTATCACTATGTTCATCTGGACAAATAAAACAGAGTTCAAAGCGGCATACAGCGGGTTGACAAAGGAAGATGCCGCTTCGGTGGTGGAGATCTTAAAGGAGTCAAACACCCCCTATCGGCTGACCGGAGACGGGACCACCATTATGGTTCCTGAATCCATTGTTTATGATGTCAGGCTTACCATGGCAAAATCAGGGATACCCAAGGGCGGCGGTGTCGGATATGAAATTTTTGATAAAACAGAATTCGGAACCACTGAATTTGTGCAAAAGATTAATAAAAAAAGAGCGCTCCAGGGAGAGCTTGCCAGAACCATTACCGCCTTTGATGAAGTGAGAAGTGCCCGGGTGATGATTGTATTGCCCAAGGATTCTGTTTTTGTCGAGGAGACCAAACAACCCTCGGCATCCATTTTGCTGGAACTTAACATCGATATTTCCAAGGAAAATGTAACCGCCATTGCCCATTTGGTGGCAAGCTCTGTCCAGGATCTGACCCCGAAACTGGTGACCATTGTGGACACTTCTGGCCGGATTCTTTTTGAAGGAAAATCCGAAGCGGAACAGGCTCGCATTGATGCGGATAATCTGGCGGATTCCCAATATCAGTATAAGGTGAGATTTGAAGAAAACCTGACCAAAAGAATCCAAACCATGCTGGAACGGATCGTGGGTCAGGATAAGGCCATTGTCCGGGTAACATCGGAGATGGATTTTTCAAAGGACGATATGAACGAAGAAATTTATGATCCTTTTGAAAGGGGGGGGGAATTCATCCGGAGTCGTAAAAACAAAGCCGAAAAGGTCTCCCAGGTGGTAGAGGATATCGGAATTCCTTCCAGTGTAAACCCCATTACCGATGAAAATCCCATGGGAGAAAAAACCAATGAGCGGATCAACAAAAGTGATGACACCTTAAATTTTGAGATCAGCAAGCGGATCCGGAAAACCCGGAAACCAATGGCAGTTTTGAATCGGCTTTCCGTGGCAGCCGTGATTGACGGGAAATATGAATTCAAGGTGGACGAAGCCGGAAATCGGCAGCGGGTCTATTTGCCGAGGTCTGATGCGGAAATGAAACAATTTGAAGATATCGTCATCAAGGCAATGGGTTACAATGAAGAGCGAAGCGACCAGGTTTCCATGGAATGCTTTCCATTTGCTTCCATTGGTGACCTAGACATGGCAGCACCGGTTCTGACCGGATGGCGCATGGTTCAGAATGAATATGGTCGGCTCATTGCCAATCTTTTGCTGGTTCTGGTTCTGTTCCTTTTCGTGATTCGTCCGATTATCAAAACGGTAAAGGATATCAAGGTAACCGTGGAACAGGAAGCATTGCCGAGTCCCGAGGAAATGGCACTTTTGGCTGAAGATGAAAGACCGCCCGAGTTCGTTGAAATGGATGCTGAGCAGCAGAAAGAATTTTTGGAGCTGATGACCGAAGCCCAGAAAGAAGATTTCCTTAAAAAAATGACGGCCAGTGAGCGGGCCGCTTATCTGAGCAATATGTCCGTGACGGAAAAAGCCAGGTACTACGCACACAAAGATCTTTTCAAGTCCGTTAATATAATAAAAGGCTGGATCAGCGAGACAGAGGAGTAAAGAATATGGTAGATATACTGGATCCCGAAAACATGACCGGTTGTCAAAAAGCCGCTGTCTTTCTGATGGCGATGGGTGAAGACTATGCCGCCAGTGTGTTCGAAAAAATGAATGAGCAGGAGATCGGAGATATCGCTTTTGAAATGTCAAAGGTGGATCATATTACCCCGGCAATGCTCAAATTGGTGTCCGGGGATTTTGTTGAAAAGTTTGAGGGTGAATCAAAAATAATTGTTGAAAAAGATTCTTTTATCAAGAATATTGTTTCCAAAACCTTGACCGAGGCAAATGCCCGGGCCATTCTGGATGATCTTGAAAAGAAGAAACAGGACAAACCCTTTATCTGGAGTCGAAATGTCAATGTGGGCACCCTTGCCGGATACGTTGAAGGAGAGCATCCACAAACCATCGCCATGATTCTGGCCCACATGCCTTCGGAAATATCCTCTGAAATTTTAATGACGCTTCCCGATGATCAAAAAGGGGATATCGCCCTGAGAATTGCAAAGTTAGGCCAGATTTCAGAAGATGTGGTCCGGGATGTGGACATGGCTTTGAAACTGGAATTGAGCGGTGCAGTCGGACCTGGCGGCAAGGCTGGCGGTCTGGACGTTCTGGTGGATATCATCAACGGGGTTGATAAATCAACGGAAGATGCCGTCATGGAATTTGTTGAGGAAGATGATGCGGAAATGGCAAATGACATCCGAAACCTGATGTTTGTTTTTGAAGATCTCACGGGTATTGATGATACCGCCATGCGGGAAATTCTTAAGAAGGTAGAAGGCCAGCAGCTGACATATGCCCTTAAGACAGCCACCGAAGAAATGAAGGACAAAATATTTTCTAACCTGTCCCAGAGAGCGGGTGACATGCTTAAGGATGATCTGGAGGCCATGGGTCCGGTTCGTCTGGCAGAGGTTGAAGATGCACAGCAGGCAGTGGTCAGGGCAGCCAAAGAACTGGAAGCCGATGGTACCATAACCCTTGGTAAAGGAAAGGATGATGTCCTTGTCTGATATTGAAAATAATGATTTTTTACCCATTGATATTGGGAACCTTGATTCATTTGATGATGAGCTTTCCAATAAAGTTGAAGACGCTAAGCCGGATTTGGAGCGATTCAAAATGTTGTTTGATTCCTCTGATCTTCCGCAGGATAGCCCCATCCCCTTTGAGGTATTGTACTCGGTTGACAAGGAAGGCAAGATAGACCCCTTTGAGCCCCTGATCAAGGGAACCGCCAAAGGCCGAGGGCGACCTGGGGACAATCTTCCGGAAACTGCGGATTCCCAAGAGGAACTTGCGCCTGCAGAACCTGAAATCTCCATTGAGGAGCAGGCATTTGAGCAAGGATATGCAAAGGGGCTCCAACAGGGGGTGGCCGAAGGAATTGAAAAAGGGATAGCCCAGGGGTATGATCAGGGTCACGCAAAAGGGGAGCCTGAAGGATTTAAAAAAGGAGAAGTCGAGGGGTTTGCCAAGGGAGAGACGGAAGGGTTTGAAAAGGGGGCTGTAGAAGGGCGGGAAAAAGCCCAAGCCCAGGTTCAAACGGAAGCGGTCGAGATTCTTGACCCTCTGAAGGCGACTCTTATGACTGCTGATGAACTGCTGGATCGGTTGATTGAAAAATATGAAAGCCAGATTTTGTCCTTGATCTTTAAAATTTCGGAAAAGGCGGTTATGGCCAGTGTGGAGACAAACGATGAGATTGTCCGGCATACCATTCTGGATGCCTTGAAAAGTCTTGTGGCGCCGGAAGAAATTATTTTAAATGTCTCTTCAGAGGATTATGAATATATTGAAATGATTAAAGATGATTTCTTTGAGGCTGTGGGGTCATTGAAACGGGTAGCAGTTAAATCCGATCCCTTGATAAATAAGGGGGGATGTAAGATTGAAAGCGCCACCGCCTCAATTTTAACAGATCCGGAATCAAAACTTATGGCCATCCATGACGCAATTAGAAATGCTGCCATTAAACATGCCGGGTTGTCATGATGGAAGATCCCCTGGATAAACTTGATTTTCAAAAATATTTTAAGGCGGTGGATGCCGTAAAAACTATTCGGCCCGAAGGTCGCATCACCCAGGTGGTAGGTCTCATCGCAGAAGGGGACAGTCTGGGGTTGGGCATCGGCGGTATCTGCAGCATAATTAATAATCAAGGACAAGAAATCAAGGCCGAGGTGGTGGGGTTTAAACAGGAAAAAGCCTTGCTCATGCCCTATGGTGATATTCGAGGGGTCAGTCTTGGCAGTAAAATTATTCCGGTATCCTCCTCCCCCATGGTGGGAGTATCGGACCAACTGCTCGGAAGGGTCATTGACGGAATGGGGGAGCCCATTGATGGGAAAGGCCCCATTGAGGCCACCGAGGAATACTATTTGTACGGAAAACCGGTCAGTCCCATGGCGCGTAAGTCCATTAAGCAGCCCCTGGATGTCGGGGTGGCCGCCATTAACAGCATGATTACCCTGGGAAAAGGCCAGCGGGTGGCCATCATGGCGGGGTCCGGTGTGGGCAAAAGTGTGCTCATGGGCATGATGACCAAGCACACCGCTGCTGATGTGGTGGTCATAGGGCTTGTGGGGGAACGGGGACGTGAGGTTAAGGATTTTGTGGAGGATACCTTGGGAAAAGAAGGATTAAAGCGATCCGTTGTGGTTGCTGCCACCTCTGATATGCCGCCTTTGACCCGTATCCGGGGGGCCTATCTGGCCACCACCATTGCCGAATATTTCAGGGACCAGGGAAAGGATGTCCTGCTTATGGTGGATTCCATTACACGGTTTGCCATGTCTTCCAGGGATGTGGGGCTTGCTGCCGGTGAACCACCAACCACAAGGGGATATACCCCATCTTTTTTCGTTCAAATTCCCATCCTGCTGGAACGGGCTGGCAGCCTGGAAAGTGGGGGATCCATCACCGGGATATACACGGTTCTTGTGGAGGGGGATGATATGAATGATCCTGTTGGGGATACGGTTCGATCCATCGTGGATGGTCATATTGTTCTGTCCCGGGACTTAGCCAACCGGGGGCATTATCCGGCCATCGATGTCATGGCAAGTGTCTCAAGGGTTATGCGGGATGTGAGTGATCCTGCCCACATTGCCCTGAGGGAGAAAGCCGTCAATGTGATGGCATCCTATAAAAATGTGGAAGATATGATCACCATCGGTGCTTATGTGGATGGATCCGATCCCCAGGTTGATCTGGCCAAAAAACTGATGCCCAGAATCAATCAATTTTTGCGCCAGAATATGGACACAAAGATTGACCATCAAGCCAGTGTCCTTGGACTGAAGAAGGCATTGGAGATAAAGAAATAATCCAACCATGAAGCGTTTTGAATTTAAATTGCAGGCCCTGTTGAACTTTAGAAAACATCTTGAGCGAATCGCCCAGCAGGATCTTGCTAAGACGGTCATGGCGGTATCGGATTGTGAAAATCAGATCAGCTCACTTCAAACAACACATGGACTGTCAGCTAAGCGATTGGAATCGATTGTGGAAAAAGGGGTGACGGCCCAGGAATTTAAGCAGCATAATGCTTACCTGGGAGCTGTGACCCGGATGATTGAAGGGGAAAAACAGCGAAAGATTCAATTGGAGACGGTTCTTAAAAAAAAACGGAAGGAACTTAAAAAAAGAAGCATTGACAAAAAGGCCATGGAACGGTTACGAGAAAAACAGGCAAAAGAATATAACCAGGAACTGCTAACGTCAGAGCAAAAAGAGCTGGATGAAATTTCATCCTTAAAAAAAGCCAGGGAGATTTCCAATGATACGCAATAATAAACTGATCCTCTTTCTTGTGGCTTTTCTTTTGTTTTCAGGCTTGTCCGGAACCAGATACGAAAAAGGTTCCCGGGATACTCTTTTTTTAGGTATGGTTTTTGCCGCAGAACCAGAAGATAAAAAAGAAACCGATGGGACCAACCCCACCGACGATGCAACGATTGGAACCCCTTGCCCCGAATGCCCGGAGTGTCCTGATTCAGCCAAGATTTTTTTGCGGGGGCTTGAAGACAAGAAAATACAGATTGAGAAAAGCCAGAAAAATCTTGTCCAGGAGAGAAAAGAACTGGAAAGATATGAAGAACAGATTGATGAAAAACTGGCAAATATGGAGAGATTAAAAAAACAGATAAATGATGAAATGGCCCAGCTTGGGACAAAGAAAACCCAGCAAGAATTGGAAAAAGAAGCCGCCTATGAAGCCAAGTTGAGAAGGCTTGTGAAAATGTATGCCGGCATGAAACCCAAAAAAGCCGCTCTGATTGTTGATAAAATGACCCTGGAGGTTGCCCAGGAAATTTTTCTGCGGATGCGGGAAGCGTCCGCCTCCCAGATTCTTTCGTTTGTTGGCGCTGAAAAAGCCGCTAAGATCAGCGAACGCTTGGCTTTTAAGAAAAAACAATAAGGCTGAGGTCCACCGGTAATTTAGCATTTCAAGTTTTCTTATTGCCCAAACAATCATCCTTAAATTCGTTCCAGCCCAAACCATTCTCTTGGTTTCATTATAATCAGCAAAATATAGATTTAAATAACCGGCATGGCCGGAGCATGGTATCTGCTCTTGGCCATAACGAAAAATGGAACTTTTATGATTGCAACACCTTGGCCGGAGTTTCATATAAAAATCTGGCAGCATCCCCCAGGGCAAACTTAACCCCTCTTCGGTTGCAAAAAACTACATTGAATAATCTGTCAAAATAAATGCCAGAGTCGGTCCCTTGGCTCCCATCTGTATTCTAAATATGGTTTTGATTAAATCGTTAGGTAAATTTTTCCCCTGGACTATTTCGGGTATGGAAATATGTTCCAATTTTTTTGATAAATTCATTGTGTCTGAAAGACGATTTTTCTTTAACTATCTAATTTTAATAAGTTTTTTTAATATTTTTTTTTCTGGCATGAACATTGCTCAATTATGTCGGAAAGAAAATTAAAAAAAGGTGTTCCCATGAATTTGACTTTTGCCGACATAAACAATGCGTTTCAAACCTTGACCCAGCCAGATACACTGACAAGTGGATCAAAGGCCTTTGAGAGCTCCGAAGCTCGGCCTTCTTTGTTTGCTGACAAGCTTAATTCCGTTATCAAGGATGCAAGAGCGGCCTTTGAATCCGTCACTAACAATTCTGTTGCCCCGGGAAAAGTGGCCAGTAAACATTCGAATATGGGTGAAGCAAAAAATTCTGATTTAGATGACATGGGCCAGCTGCAGGGGATGCCATTTCTTTCAAAACTACAAAATTTATTTTTAGCGATGTCCGGTGGGGACCTGGGCAAGATTACCCTTGATGCAGAGGGCTTGGATGATCTGAAAAAATTACTCATGAAGGCCGGGTTTGAAGCAGGTGATGTGGATGAGTTGATATCCGGGCTGAAAGAAAAGGCCCAGGGAAAGGGTATCGGTCTTGATCAGGTGATGAAAAGTCTTACCAAACTTTCATCTGAGATCGAAGAAGACGCCATGGATGAGGAAACCCTCATGGCCACATCGGCCTTTCCTTTTTTGACCGTTATTTTGAATTCCCTGGGTCTTCCCAAGGAGACGGTGGATCAGATCATATCCCAGGCAGACAGGGGACAAAAAGGCATCAGCCTTGATGTGGTCATTGATCAGCTCAATACAATTGAAACCCAATCTCTTGCTTCGGGTCAGCCATTCCAATCCAAGGAAGGTGATACATCATTTTCAATGCTCTTTGAACAACTGGGTCTTGTATTGCCAGAAAATTCGACATCCCAGTTGGGGCTGAGCGATCTTTTGGCTTCCCTGAAAACACTTAAAGAAAAAATGGTTGACACCCGGAATCAGGTAGGTGGGACTACCGGAGCGGGTAATCAGGCAGGTGGTGGGATCAACGAATCGTCCAGTAGCCTGATTGATTCACTCTTTAAACATATTTCGATTCAATCTGAACAAGCCGGTGGGACAGAATTTTCCCAGGCACAAATCAAAGATCAGTTTAAAAATGGGTTATTAATTCCAGACAAGAATAACCCCAACCAAAATGGTTTGTTTTCCCAGGAGAATCAGGGGCCCTTGGTAAAAGCAGAGCAGTTTTTCAAGGAACTTGAATCGGTTCTGTCCGGAAAGCCAGGAATGGCTACAGATGCCGATGCCAAACCTAGGGATGTGGAAGATATAATAAAATTTTCAAAGTCGGATTCCACCAAGGCGGGAGATCCTCTCCAGATGGGTCCATCCGATGTGAAGACCGATTCCCTTGGCGCTGCATTAAAAGCAAAGGCAACCGCCAGAAATATGCCGGCCTATGTGATGAACCAGGTGAAAAAAAGCATTGTCCGGGCGGTTAACCAAGGGGAAAATACCCTGAAACTTCAGTTGAAACCGGCGGAACTCGGCCGGCTGCTGCTGACCATTGACCATGTGGGAAACAGTATGAAGGTGAGCATTACCACAGAAAATCCTGCTGCCAAGGATATCCTGGCTGCCCATGTGAATGAGCTTAAAACGGTCCTGGCGGCTGCCGGTATCAGTCTGGATGAATTTGATGTGGACATGAGCAGTGATTTTCGGCAATCCATGGCCGATACAAAAAATCAATCTGGAAATTCCAACAGGAAAAACAAAAATACAGATAAAAATTTATTTGATTCCAATAATATGGAAGGGCTGAGTGCGGGTACTTTAGCCAGCACCGTCCAAGACGGATCATACCATTTTGTTGCATAGAGGAGAAAAGTCATGACAGTAACATCATCGGGTAATGTATCTCTGGATGCACTGACCAATTCATATCAGTCAAATGAAAAGAGTAAAGCGGAAAAGGAAGATGCCCTTGGTACAGATGCTTTTCTGAAAATGCTGGTGGCCCAGCTCCAGAACCAGGACCCGCTAAATCCCATGGATGGTACTGATTTTTCTGCTCAGCTGGCCCAGTTTTCACAATTGGAACAGCTCATGAATCTGAACACCTCCATGGACAGTCTGGCCAATTCCTTTTCCACTGATTCTGAAAAAGATTTGGTCTCTTATATCGGAAAACAGGTCACGGGTAAGATTGAGTCCATGGAAGTGAAGAACGGTGATGTTTCCGGCGGGTTTTTCAGTTTATCAGGTGCCGCAGAAATCATGGTTTCCATTACCGACGAGTCTGGTAAAACCGTCAAAAACCTATCTCTTGGAACCAAGGAGTCCGGTTCCCATCTTATAAAATGGGATGGTACCGATGCCGATGGAAAGGCTGTGATGGATGGCACTTATACATATACGGTTCTTGCCAACAACGGTAGCGGATACGAGGAATTGCCCACCACGGTTACCGGTACGGTTGACGGTCTTGCCTACAACAATGAAAAGGCCTACCTGGTGGTCCAGGGAGTTCTGGTGGATCCCAACGCATTGACCTCGGTTGTGAATATCGATGATAACAACGAATCTGCCGAGTCGGTAATGACCTACCTTGGTAAGACGATCACCTCGAATCAACCTATTGTTTCCGTTGAAGATGGTGTGGTGTCGGGTGCAGATCTGGGCTTTGATCTTGAACAGCAGGAAGCTGCCACCATCAAAATTTATGATCCCTGGGATAAACTGGTCCAGACGATTTCTGTTGATGAGGCGACCGCCGTAGAGGGTCAGAATACGGTCAACTGGAATGCCATTGGCGAGGATGGATACGCCGTGGGAGACGGATTATATTATTATAAGGTTGAAACCGATTCTGGAACAGCTAAAACAGCTGTTTCCGAAGAGGTCTCCGGAATTAAGTATGCCAATGGAAGTCAGTACCTGGAACTCAAGGATACCGGCAGGTTGGTATCAATTTCTTCCATTACAGCAATTAATTAGGCATGAAAATCAGCATGATAATGTTGAGTTTTACATAAGCACAGGAGGGATTATGTCTTTATCAAGTTCATTGTTTACAGGTACCAGCGGTCTGAAGAATATGGGGAATGCATTACAGATTACAGGTAATAACATTGCCAATTTAAATACCGTTGGTTTTAAAAAGGGCAGGTCAACCTTTGCGGACACATTGTATGAAAATGTGGCAACCCAGGCCGGTACGGATCAGATGGGTCGTGGTATGGCTGTGGGGAGTGTCTCCCAGAATTTTAACCAGGGGTCCTTTGAATCCACGGGAAATACCACAGACCTTTCCATTGGCGGCGACGGTTTTTTTGTCATGCGCCAGGCCAATACTGAAAACACATTTTATACACGGGCGGGGAATTTCTTTTTTGATAAGACGGGCCAGATGGTTAATCCAGAAGGCTATTTGGTCCAGGGTTGGGATCTCGATGAAGAGACCGGAGATGATGTGGGGGCCATCAAAGATCTTGTTATGACTGCTTTTACAAGCCCACCGAAAAAGAGCACAAAAATTACGGCGATCACCAATCTTGATGCGGGTGCCGAAAGTAAATCACGGGTTCTATCCAATAGTTGGGACAGCGGTGAAGATACCTATATGGCGTCCGGCAAGTATGAATACCAGACAGTCCTTAAGGTGTATGATACACTGGGGAGCACCCATGATGTGTCCATATTTTACGATAAAAAGTCAGGTACCGAGTGGGAATATATCATCACCTCTAATCCCGAAGAGGATAATCGAAATGCGGTTCAGGGAACCGACAGCAAAGGCCTATTGGCCAGGGGAAGCATTCAGTTCAGCCAGAGCAGTGGGGATATCCTTGATTTTACAATGGATAAATTTACAGGCCGTCTGGGGAATTATAAAGCCACTGGCGTTAACGGCACGGAGGATATAAACTATCAGATTTTGAATTATGATGAAATGTCTCTGGATGGGTATGGCTTATATTTTGAATTTGACGGGGCATCATGGAATTTTGCAAATGAAGATAAAACTCCTTTCGTGGATCCAGATGATCTCCCAGCAAAGTATCAAAATGCCAAGATTGTTTATTCGGATGACCAGGAGATTCATCTTGTGATGAATCAGGCCGATCCGACACAGACAGATCCGGATCTTAAGATAAAGTTTGATAAGGCCGCTGTTGCAGCGGATACCATTGGGTTTGATGTGAATGCCATGGATGGCCTTCATATGCAGAACATTATTAACAACAGCTACACCGGTGATGCTGAAGAAAATAATAACACCGAATTCGAAATCAATGATCCCAGCGTGATGACCCACGATTCTAACGGAGTGGGGCTCGTCTGGAATCCCAATACCAATGGAACGGGAAAATGGTATTGGAGTAATCCTGAGACCGCCAACTCAGCAGGAACACTTGTGTCAGGCCTGGAAATGACCAGCAACTCGGGTGGTGTCCTGCCGATAACAGCCGCCACAATGGTGATCAACGATGCGTCAGTCATGACCATGTACAAGGAAAATGTGCCGATCAGATACGAAGGCCTGGACTGGGACTGGAATGATACGGTAAAAATTGAAGATTTTACCGTGACCGATAACTTTAGATCGGAAGAGCACACGTCTGAACTCCAGTCACTCCGGAGAATCT
>CAXHYW010000053.1:0-12027 GCA_964021475.1 uncultured Desulfobacteraceae bacterium
GGGGTCGGGGGCTTTTCCCGAAGAAAAATAAGCAGGATGACAGCACCTGCACCTGAGATCAGGCCATAGGTCATCAACATGGAAGATAGATCATACACGCCAACCATATCTGTTTCAATCATCAATGGGGTGCAGATCATTACAATGATAATTCCTATAAATTGCGCCAGGGTGGAAATCCCGACGGCAAGGGCTCTTTCCAGAAGAGGAAACCATTGGACCGCTACTTTTGTAGCGGCATTTATAATAAAGGGCTGGGCAACGGCAAGCCCTGTCTGGGCGATGACCACAAGGGTATAATCACTGGGGTAAAACCCTTTCATGAGGCCGAAAATTCCCGTTAGAACAGCACCGATTCCCAGGCCTACTCGGATCCCGAATCGGTCAATAATATAGGAGGCCGGAATACAGACCAGGAGAAAAATTATCATAAAGATAAGGGAAAGAAAATCAATCTGGAGGGCAGAAACATTATAAAAGAGTCTGGCCTCCCGTGCAACGGATGCAAAAGTGAGCCATTGTATCTGGATAATAGCGCAAATCAGTGCGAAAACAAAAAGTACCACCCAGCGATATGGATACACTTGAATTTGATTTTTCGTCATCTTTATTTCTCCTTTTGCAACTTAGAAATGAGTAAATAAATAAATTGACTGGTCAGTCTACTGACACTACATCCAGGATTCGGTGATGTCAACAATAATTATGATGAAAAACAGAGTTATTATAGCAATGATTTTACGATGTTATATTAATAATTGTCCAATTGATAAGCGATATTTGCAATACAAAATTGTGGTGCTCATAAACGGTTTTGTATTAAGGTTTGTCATAAATGGACATACTGGGTGCCATCTATTTAGCTTCTAATAAACGTTCATACTTTTTTCTTGATAAACTGCGGAGCCATTCCGCCCCTGAGAAATCGACTCGATGATATTCCAAAACTGATTGACTATTTCATTTTAAAAAAGTCCCCGGAGATGAAACGGATCGACATCGCAAAAGTCGCTTCCGGCGTTATGGATCGGTTGAGATCTTACCGATGGCCCGGCAACATCCGGGAATTGGAAAACGCGGTGGAACGTTCCCTGATTCTGAGTGAAGGAAAACCTCTTACCTTTGATGACATTAAATTTAAAGGGACCCCGCCTTCGGAACCGTCTATTGAACCCTTGGAATTTGAAGAGATGAACTATGATAAAATGCTATTCAATTTTTACCAAAAAGCCCTTGATTTGACGGAGGGGAGAGTGGAAGGAAAAGGAGGCGCCGCAGATTTGTTAGGCGTCAATCCCAGAACATTGAGGCATCGCATGAGAAGAATCAGTGTGCCTTTTGGCCGGAGCGCAGAATAGGAACTTCTTTTTTGTCAGGAAAGGTATGAATAATATTCCCAACCAGGCTGTGGCAGTTGTTGATGTCCGTATTGCACAGCTCTAATTAGATTCCCTTTCCAGACGTATCGGTTACCGAGAGTTATTGTTAAAAATTTTATTCATTTGAAAAATCAAGAGCCCTATACTATAAAGATTCCAGGGGATAAGAATCCCATTCGATAGGGTCTCTATTTGGCAGGGGCCCGGGCTCACGAACCATCAAACCCATTGATTTAAAAAACTGATTTAAAAAAACGCATATAATGACAAACCCAGAATTACTTGATCACAAATTTTGCACCGTTGCCAGAAATCATCCTGAAAATTTAGCGGTGGTTTCAAAGCAATCGTGTATCAGCTACCAGGCATTGGACAGATATTCTGACCAAATTGCATCGGCCATCGCTTCAGGCAACATCCATTCCACGGGCAGGGCTCTTACCTATCTGCCTCCGGGAATTGACTTTATCAGCGCCATTCTGGGAGTATTAAAAGCCGGATTTGCCTATGCGCCCGTTGATATCAATGATCCCCCCTCCCGAACCCGAAATCTTATAAACAATTTAGCACCCGACCTGATCATTACCACTCCCTCACTTGCACCCAAACTTGAATTGCCCCACAAGGTCCCCCTTCTGATTTTAGATGAGACCCAGGGGGCCATTTTTCAAAGCCCCCCCGACCATAATAAACCAAGCCCCCCGGAAGGCCTAGTTCAAACCCCTTTAAATTCATTGGCCTATATCATCCACACATCGGGGTCAACCGGCGATCCAAAGGGGATTGGCATTCCCCACGGGGCGGTGATCAATCTGATGGATGCATTCAACCTGGAAAAAAAAATTGGCCCAAAGGACAAATGCGCCCTGTGGTCAAATCTCAACTTTGACGTATCCACCTACGAAATATGGTCCGCTCTGCTCACCGGCGCCTGCCTGTATATCCCAGAAGACTCTGTGCGATTTTCCCCCTTGGCATTCATGGACTGGCTGATCATCCACGGAATCACCAATGCCTATATCCCGCCGTTCATGATTTCTGAAATGGCTGTTGCCCCGAAGCTTCCCCACACATTAAAGCGAATGTTAACCGGGGTTAACCCCATCCCGGAACAATTGCTCCGTGACATAAAGGATAGAATCCCCGGGCTCTGCCTGCTCAACGGATATGGCCCGGCAGAAGCGACCGTTTGCGCCACACTTTATTCGGTTCCAGATTCTTCGGTTTCAGGCCTTTCTGCCGGCCAAAGGATTACCCCCATTGGAAAACCAGTTCAAAACCTTGCGATCCAATTATTAGACAAAAAAGGCCGCCAGGTTAAACAGGGAGAAAAAGGAGAAATATGCATCCGGGGAATCCAGGTGGCAGCTGGCTACCTGGGAGACCCTCACCTGTCCGCTCAAAAATTTATCTCGTCTTTTGCGAGCGACATGGAATCGACGGCAACACAAAATGCCACAGATCTGATGTATAAAACAGGTGATCTTGGTTTCTGGCTTCCCGACGGAAATCTGATGTTTGCCGGGAGAATCGATTTTCAAATAAAACACCACGGGATCAGAATTGAACCCCAGGAGATAGAACGACATATTACTGCCTTTCCCGGCATCTCCCAGGCAGCTGTGGTATTAAAAGAAGAGTCATCTGATCAGAAAATTCTCACGGCCTACTTTAACGGCACCACGGATAAAAATGCCTTGTTTGATTTTTTAAAATCAAAGCTGCCAAGAACCATGCTGCCAGCAGATTTTATCCCTCTTTCCGCCCTGCCCCAGACCCCCCAGGGAAAAATCGACCGAAGGGCTCTCATCAATTTCAAAAAGGGAAAAGAGGAAAAAAGAAAGGCACCACTTGAAAGGCAAAGTTCCCACCAAGACAAGCAAATCCTGGCAATGGAACGTGGAGTTGGAGCCATCTGGGAACAGGTTCTGAGAGTCTCCCCCATCACCCGGGATGACAATTTTCTTTTCCTTGGCGGCGATTCCATTCTCGGGATAAAAATTATCTCCCGTGTAAACCTTTTGTTTGATACCCACCTGTTGGTAAATGAATTATTTGATGATCCGGAACTGAAAAATTTTGCCCGGCGCATCCCCCTTAAAAGGGTGTCAAACCCAAGGGTGCCAAATCAAATAGTGCCCGCCCCTTCAGACCCAATTGAAAATAAAATTCTTCCAACGGACATGCTTCCCCTTCTCCCGGATCAACAACTTATCTGGCTGTTTGAACAGCTCAATCCCGGCACTAGCGTCTATCATATCCCCCTGGTGTATGAAGTTTTAGGTAACATCGATCTTGGACACCTCAAAGCAGCCCTGGCTTTTATTCAAGAGCACCACCCTGCATTGAATCTGGTATTTTCCCAGGGCAAGACCCAGGTTTTTCAGACGCAAAAAAAGACCCCACTAAAATTTTCGATCACCGCCGAACCAGATGTTACCCCCCAAGAAACACCCACAAAAGGGCTGGCAGCCCTAAAAGACAAATGGCTTAAAAAACAGGTGGAACCCCCCTTTGATCTTGAGCGAGGCCCCCTTTTCAGAACGGCTATTTTAAAGGCTGACGCCGACCGCGCCCTTCTTTGCTTTACCTTCCACCATCTCATATTTGACGGGTGGTCGGCCGCCTTGTTTATCCAGGAACTCAACCGGGTCTATGGCCAGCTGACCCGTGGCGAAGAAAAAGCGATATCCCACCCGGACATGACCTATCCTAACCATGTTATTTCAACCACAAACAAAGCGATTCCCCTCTGGCAGGAAGCCAAACCCTTTTTTTCTACTTATCTTATGGGTCTGCCAATGATGGATCTGCCAATGGGGCTGCCAAAAAATAGTTCGTCAGGGTCCGGGGGATTTGAGGCAGCCACCTGGCCGATTATAATAGAAACCGCCCACTATGGACGGATCAAAGAAATCGCATGGGAGCATCATACCAGCGCCTTTGCCGTGCTTTTATCGATTTTTCAACTTCTTTTGTTCTCCCAGACCAATCAGGATGACCAGGTCACAGGCCTTGCCCATGCCAACCGGAATAGTGTGGAAATAGAACCTGTGATCGGGTTTTTAATGAACACATTGGTCGCCCGAAATCGTATCCGCATAGAAATGGGGTTCAGCCAATTTCTGACCCAGGTTAAAAAAAATCTTGAGACCCTCTTTCAGTTAGGGCATATCCCTTTCTATCAGGTCAGCCAACACATCCAGGAGCTGGGACAAGGAAAGGACAAAAACCATAACAAAGATATTTTTCAATCCCTTTTTCTGATGCAGACCATGGAATTACCTTCGCTTGATCTTTTGGAAACCCAATCTCAATATCTGCATTTCAAAACCAACGAGGCAAATACAGACATCACCCTGGAATTGTATGAAAAGGATTCCGGTGCCATGGGCTGGTTTAAATACAGGACTCGCGCCTTTTCTTCAAAAGAAATCGAGCAGATGGAAATCAAATTCCAGCAGATCATCAAAAGCGTGATTGAACAGCCCGAATCAACCATTGACCGTATCATCGGCATGAACAGCTTCCCCATATCCCCCATGCAACACGGCATGCTAATGGAAAGCCTTCGGGCTCCCCAGGGAGCAGGCTGCTATGTGGAGCAGATTCTGTTTGATATGAACCAGGATATTGATATCAACCGCTTCACCCTGGCCTGGGAAAAGGTGATCTGTCACCATGATATCCTGCGGCTGGGATTTGTCTGGAAAGGATTGGATTACCCGGAACAATATATTGTCCCGGCAACCCCCCTGAAAATTGAATACAATGACTGGAGTGGCATCAACGAGTCTGAAAAAGAAGAATACCTGAACATGTTTCTCAAGGCAGACCGGCGGCTGGGATTTCCCCTTTACAAACCACCGGCATTTCGGGTGGCTCTGTTCAAGACGGGTGTCAGCAAATTCACCTGTACCTGGAGTTTTCATCACTGCATTGCCGACGGTAGGTCCATGATTTTCATTTTGCGGGATCTTTTTTTAGCCTATCAGAATCCGGCCGTTGATCTATCCCCTTCAGGATCATTCAAACACTATATTCTATGGTTAAACCGACAACAACAAACCCAGGCCAAAAAATTTTGGACGGGGTATCTTGAGGGCTTTGACACGCCCATGGTTTTCCCCTTCAGAGCCCAGAAAAACGAATTAATCAACAGCCGGCGCCAACAACATGCCATGCCGCTTGCCACAGGCCTGCACAAGGCCATGCTATCCCCCATTACCGCCCGGAACCTCAAAATACTGTGTGAAAAACATGAGATCACCCTGAATTCATTTCTAATGGGTGCCTGGGCTGTACTGCTCAGTTATTATACCGGAAAAACAGATATTCTCTTTGGTGCCACCGTATCGGTTCGCAACTTTGAACAACGCCAAACCGATAAAACCGGTATGTATATCAACACCATTCCCGTTCGGATTCAGGTCCATCCGGAACAGACACTTTTAAGTTTTATTTCAAGTATGCGAAGAAAATGGCGGGGGATCCGGGAGCATCAACATATGTCACTTACGGATATCCATGCTTTGAGCCCCATTAAGGGAAATGTCCCCCTTTCGGAAATCTATTTCTCCTATGATTATCAATCCCTGGACACCGCCATGGATCCATACAAGGAGCGCATTTCCTGTTCAAAGATCACCCTGTTTGAAAGAACCCCTGCCGCCATTTTTCTGGCAATCCAGGGAGTTGACGACCTGATGATCACCATTGAATATGACCAGCGCAAATTCAATACCCAAACCACCCGGCAGATCCTGGATCACTTTGCGGTATTTCTTAAATCCGCCTCGGAAAATCCCCAGGCCCGGCTCATGGAACTCCCGGTTTTAACAGAAGGAGAAAAAACAAAAATTGCAAAAAAACTCAATACCCGGCAGCGCCATCTGAAACCCAGCAGCTGCATCCATCAGCTTTTTGAAATCCAGGCATCCATCAATCGAATGGCTCCGGCAGTGACCGACGGTCACACAACATACAATTACCAACAATTAAACCGCTTTGCAAACCAGATTGCCCATTTTCTGATCAAAAAAAATGCCGGACCTGAAAAAAAAGTATTGCTCCTCCTGGAACAAACGCCGGATTTAATAGCAATTTTGCTGGGCGTATTAAAATCAGGATGCTGTTATATCCCACTGCATCACTCCTATCCCGAGGAAAGAATCCAGTATATCTTAGAAGATGCGGCCCCTGACTTCATTATCACCACCCGGAAAAACTTAAGGAAAATGGATGGAACAAATGCGACCATCCTATTGATGGACAGGGATCTTGAACAAATAAAAACCATGGAGACCTCCAATCCTGAAACCCAGGTGGGGCCCGACAATATGGCCTATATCATCTATACCTCAGGATCCACTGGACTTCCCAAGGGGGTAGTGATTGAACACAGCGCCCTGGTTTCATTTACAAAATCTGCGGCTGATACCTATGATTTTCAATCCAATGACAGGGTGCTGCAATTTGCATCCATCAGCTTTGATACTTCTGTCGAAGAGATCTATCCCACACTGTTTTCAGGGGCCACCCTGGTGATGAAACCACAGACCATGGTACAGACACCGGCAGAATTTTTTGATTTCTGCCGCCATCATGAATTGACCGTCATTGATCTGCCCACAGCCTATTGGCATATGATCGCCGATCAAATCGATACCCTGACCCTGCCCGAACACCTTCGGCTGGTTATCATTGGCGGGGAAGAAGCCAACCGCGACAAGGTCAAAAAATGGCAGACCCACATATCTTCAATCCGCCTCCTTAACACCTATGGCCCCACGGAGACCACCGTGGCAGTCACCTATGCCGATTTATCCCAACTTCCCATGAAAACCTCCCGGGTTCCCATTGGTATCCCCTTTTCCAATGTGAATTTGTGCATCCTCAATCATTTTAAACAAGTGGTCCCCCCGGGGATTACCGGAGAACTGCACATAGGCGGTCCCCAGACTGCCAGGGGATATTTAAACTCAGAAGCGCAAACCCAAAACGCCTTTGTCTCAATTGAGTCCCTTCAAAACAAGGACCGTTTTTTTAAAACCGGTGACCAGGCCATGATGCTGCCCACCGGAGAAATTCTTTATTTGGGCAGAATTGATCGACAGGTTAAAATAAGGGGATTCCGGGTTGAACCCGGAGAAATCGAAAAAACCGCGCTTAGCCATAAACAGGTAAGCGCATGTGCCATTGCCCTGTCAAAGGATGTCGACGACAATGTATCCGTTACGGCATTCATCGTCCCAAAAGAGGGGGAAATCTTTGATTCTAACGGGTTTAAAACCTGGCTAAGGTCCAAACTCCCGGATTATATGGTGCCATCGAAGATGGTGGTTGTCCCGGCCCTCCCCCATACTGCCTCGGGGAAAGTTGATTACAAAACCCTGGAAATGTCAATCCCCGAAACCCAAGGGGGTGAAGCCAACCCATCCGATACCCGTTTCTCTGACGACACATGCCCGGAAATCGGGGAGGGCAACTTTATGGATGAATATGAAATAAAGTTACAAAATATCTGGGAAGAAATCCTCAAAACCTGTGCCGTTCAAGCTACCGATAACTTTTTTGAAATCGGCGGGTCCTCTTTGACCGCCATCCGACTGGTCACCGCCATTGAAAAGAATATCCATATCTCCATCCCCATCCTGGTGGTATTTAAATTTCCTGTTTTACGAGAGCTTGCCCAGGTACTTCGGAAAAAGGATAAAAATTTCCAATACACAAATATAAAAACCATCCAGAAAGAGGGCACCAAGGCGCCCATATTCTTCATTGCCGGCACAAAAGAAAATACCCGGGCATATCTGGACCAGGATTTCAATGGTCATCCCTTTTATACGGTTACCGTCTTTGCCCATAAAACCGTCAACAATAAAATTATTTCCATGGACCTCTGGGAAATCGCCAGGAAAAACGTCATTGAAATCCTCCAGGCCAACCCCACAGGACCCTATATCATTGTCGGATTCTGTCGGTATTCCATTGTCGCCTTTGAAATTGCCATTCAACTTGCCGCCCTGGGAAAAAAGGTGGAAAAGCTTGTTTTCCTTGACGAATTCTGGCACAAAAAACAGATGCCTTCCCCGGATTCCCCCAAAGGAATCGTATTAAATGAAAATCCCCCCCACGGTCCCCTCCAAACCCTGAAAAAAATAATACCAAACACACGGGAGAAGCTGGTTCAGCTGTTCCTTAACCTGGAAAGAAAAAGGGAAAAATTATATACCGCCCTGGGAAAATCCATTCCGGAAACATCCCAGGAAAGGCTGATGGAATCTTCATTTTGGAAAGCCTATGCGTCCTATATGCCCCTGCCCTATACCGGTGATCTCGTCCTCCTGGATTCCCGACAATGGAGAAAAAACAACACTCCCAATCTGAGAAGCTATATTCAGGGGAAAATCAAACAAATTGATGTGGATGCGGAACACAAAGATTGGTTTCAACCGGCCCAGTTTCAAAGCATTCTGGCAGCCATTGAGGCAGACCCAGCCCCTGACACATACCCTTTATAAAGAATATCCCTTGATTTATACCAAACACGCTGGTAAACCCTTACTTAAAGAAAAGAACAGCAGGTAAACTTTTTCCAAATCCCTTAATACTTCCTTAAGATAACGACTATGTATACATCATTTTACGGTTTACAGGCAAAACCATTTCAAATCAGTACGGACCCCACCTTTCTCTGGCTGGGAGAAAAACACAGAGAAGCCATCTCCATGCTGAAGTACGGTATTCAGAAAGATGCCCACACAGGGATTCTTTTGCTGACAGGAGATGTGGGAACCGGAAAAACAACATTGATAAATGCCCTTTTCAAGTACCTGGACAAAAATGTGCTAAGGGTCTCTATCAGCAATCCAAACCTGGAAGGGCTTGATTTTCTGAACTATATTGCGGCGGCCTATGGCAGCAGAAAAATATTTAAATCAAAGAGCCAGTTTTTGATTAACTTCAGTCGATTTTTAAAAAATGCACATGCAAAGAACAAAAAAGTATTGCTGGTGGTGGATGAATCCCAATTATTATCCCACTCACTTTTGGAAGAAATCCGGCTGTTCTCCAACATTGAAGAAAACGGGCAAAGCCTGATCCACACATTTTTGGTGGGCCAGCATGAGTTAAGGGAGAAATTAGTCAGGCCTGAAAACCGCGCGCTTCGGCAAAGAATTACCTTAAATTACAATATTGATGCCCTTGTTTTTGAAGAAACAGACGAATATATCAAATACCGCCTCCAGGTAGCCGGCACCTCGGAAAGAATCTTCACCCCCGATGCCGTAAATCGGATCCACCAATATGCCAACGGACTGCCCCGAAAAATTAATATTATCTGTGACCATGCGCTTTTAACCGGATACGTTCAAAATTTAAGACAGATCGGCGCTCCCATTGTACAAGAATGCGTCAAGGACATTTCCATCCTGATGACTCCCAAAAATTTTCCATCTCCCCGGCAAAACCAAGCCCAAGAGCCTTTACAATCCCCTCCTCCTACCTTTACCCCCCCCCAACTCGAAAACCGGGTTGCAAATGTTACAAAACCTCTGTCCATGGACACCGCTAAAAAGGGAAGAAAAAAACAGATCCGCTATTTTATGGCAACGGCTGTTCTGATCCTATTGGCCGTGACCGTGTTTTTCATGTTTTTCTAAGCCGCCTGTCATGCGTATTTATGCCGTTGCCGATATCCACGGGAAAAAAGAGAACCTTGAAACCATCTGTTCAGTTACAACTAGGCTAAAACCTGACTTGATGGTGATTGCCGGGGATATCACCCACTATTTTAATGGGGAATCGGCCATTGCCCAATTGGACCAATTAGACACACCCATTGTTTGTATCCGGGGAAATTCAGATTTCAAAAAAATCGAACAATCCATTAAAAATGCCCGTAATATAAGGCTTCTTTGCACATCCCCCCATTATTTTAAAGGGATTGGCTTTGTGGGAGCCAACGGCACCATCCCCCTGCCCTTTGCATCCAGAATCTGTATCAGGGAAAAAAAGCGGCTGAAAAATCTTTTGCCCCTGAACAAGGAGACCATTCTTGTGGCCCATCCCCCTCCCAGAGGTGTTTGCGATAAAGTTGCCAGATTCAGTGCAGGCAGTCAAAATCTGTTTGACTTTATTGACACCGCACAACCCAAAATGCTTCTCTGCGGTCACATCCATGAACAGGCAGGTCAGGGGTTCATCAAAAATACCCTGGTGATAAATTGTGCCGTAAATACAATCCGCGCAGGTGCCATCATTGATCTTGAAAAAGGCCACCCTCCCCGGGTTAATTTCTTGCAAGCAAAGCAAGGGAATGCTATGGAAGCCCATTGATAAAAACATAGCAAAGGAAAAAAACAATGTGCGAATCAAATGTATATTTAAGAGAAAATGATACTGAAAAACTCATCATGGAAAATGTGGCCGCTATCACACCGGCCGGCAAGGATATGTTTGTATTAAAGGGACTTTTGGGCGAACACATGAAAATCACGGGGGTCATAGAAGAAATCAACCTTATGGGGCATAAAATTATCCTCAAAGCCCTGTAATGGAACGATTCACCCGATATCTTGCAGATATTGCCAGGGTCAATGGGTTGACGAAAGGAACCCAATGGTGTTTTTATCCGGGTATGCTCCAGGACAGTTTCGATAAATGGTGGGATGATTTTGGTCAGCGTCCCAAAGCCCATGAAGGCATTGATATCTGCTATTTCAGACAAGGAAAAAAGATAGGGCATCTGGCAGCGAGCTTGGTGGTTCCGGCCATGGACGACGGTATTGTCCTGAACCGATGTGATGATTTTCTCGGACAGTCCCTTGTCATTTCCCAGAACGGGTTAAACCGCTTTTCCCAGGAGAGGGTCTTTGTATATTCCCACCTTACCATTGAAAAAGAACTGATCCCGGGGTGCCGGGTTGAAAAGGGGCAAATTATTGCCCGGGTATTTGACACAGGAAAAAAAAAATCAAAACTTTTGCCCCATCTGCACCTGTCCTGTGTTGAACTGATGGAGCAGACCCCATTGAAAGATCTTAACTGGCACCTGTTTTCAAATCGGGACAAGATTCTTCTGATGAATCCTGTTTTTATTTGATTTGGCGTTATGAATGCCGTCAAGATCCAATATTTCAAGCAGCTTAATCCAAAATTATTCCCAAAAGAAGAATTGAAAAAAAACAAAATTTAATCTATGATCACCAAAAAATTGTTACTTACACTAGACTCGAACCTAGGACTCATAATTTGGAGAAAATGAATGAAGACAATTAAAACCCTTTTTCTGCTGGTTATTTTAGGGCTGCTCAGTACATTGATTTACCAGAATCTGGACTATTTTATGGCCCCAACCTCGCTGCACATTGACCTTAAGATTTCAACCTGGCAGTGGACCATACCCACACTTCCCCTCATTGCATACTGGGGCATCTGCTTTGGTATAGGTCTTTTAATCACCGGGATGAAAGGACTATTTACGGCATTCCGCCTGGGAAGAGAGATCAAACAACAAGACGCTTCCATGGGCATCCTGAAACAGGAAATCACTAGCTTGAAAACACGACTTGAGGTGTTTGTCCATGACCCCTATATTAAACGGGAGCTTGCAAAACCGGTTGTAGAAAACGCACCGGTTGTA
>CAXHYW010000054.1:0-11872 GCA_964021475.1 uncultured Desulfobacteraceae bacterium
AAGGTGGTTGCATTGGCCTATTGTAATCTGCACGGTCTCTGGAAGTCTTGATTTGATTTGAAATCAGTTAATTCTGATTTTTTGTTATAAAGTCATTTCAGTGAATTAAAAAAACCGCCTGGTCTTCTTTGGAAAACCAGGCGGTTTTTTTTGCAATTTAGAACCTTTGCCTATTTAAATTCCATCAGGCTTCCGGCAAGCATCTGGATATGACGCATTTCTTCTTTGATAATTTCATCAATTTTCGGTTTGCCCATTTTTTCAGAAATCAGCTCTTTCATGCCAAGATAAAAGGCAATGGAATCTTTTTCTGCTGTGATGGCAGAGGTCAGTATCCCTTTCATGGTGGTTTCCGGCTGGGCTTTTTCAAAAAAGACCCGGGTGTCGGCAAGGGCTTTCAGGTAGAGTGCACTCTCATTTTCCGGATCATATGTCATGGTTGAAATCTCTGAACCCTCAAGATCTTTTTGCATGGCGGCAAAGGTTAGCTCATGGGTGTCTTCCATTTCGGCAAGGCCCATAAGAAATTGTTTGTGATTCTTATCATCCACACGGTTGGCAGCTTCTCTGTAGAATTTTGCACCGTTTATTTCAATCTGTTTTGCTATTTCCAGAATGTCATTTGCATTGAACTCGTTCGCCATTCTTCCCTCCGAATTTATTATATCGTTAAGATAATTTCTCTTTGAGTGCTTTTGCCAGTTTTACCCCTAACTCAAAACAGCGTTCCAAATCTGCCTCATCCGGGACATATTGAACTTTAACACCCGGATCAATAATGTTAAGTTTCATCTCTTCAAAATCTTTGTTTAATATTTTAACAGCTTCACCGCTCCAGCCATAGGACCCAAAGGCCGCCGCAATCTTGTTTTGGGGACGTAGTCCCTTTATATAGGTCATGACATCGGCAATCACAGGAAAAATACTATTGTTCAGTGTGGGGGACCCAACAGCTATGGCACCGGCATCCAATATTTCGGTCATGATATCGCTTCTATGCCATTTCCGGGTATTCATCAGCCGGACATTAACCTCTTCGGATTCAATCCCGCTGGTGATGGCCCGGGCCATTTTTGCGGTACTTTCCCACATGGAATCAAAGATGACCACTACTTTTTTGGTTGGTTCCTGTTTGGACCATGTGTCATAGGCGGTCAGGATCTTGGACGGATTGTCCCGCCAGAGAATACCGTGGTCCGGACAGATCATGTCGATCTTCAGGTTTAGCTTGGCCACATCCTTGAGCAATGCCTGGACCCTGGGGGAAAAATGAAGCAGGATGTTGGCATAGTATTTCCGGGCATGGGGCATGATCTCATCGCCAATCTCATCATCAAAGAACATGTCTCCGGCATAGTGCTGGCCAAAGGCATCACTGGAAAAGAGGATGGCCTCTTCGGCAAGATAGGTAAACATACTGTCCGGCCAGTGAAGCATTTTTGTATCAAGAAAGGAAAAGGTTCGGTTGCCAACTTTAAGCGTATCTCCGGTTCCCACCACCTGAAAATTGAATTTCCGGTTAAAGTGAGCTTCCAGGTTTTTAGCTCCCATTTTGGAACAATAAATGGGTTTGTCTTTCCCTATTTTATGCATCACCTTTGGAATGGCACCTGAATGGTCCATTTCCGTGTGGTTGCTGATGACAATGTCAATGAGTTTGGGGTCAATGATTCGGCTGATATTGGCCAGAAGTTCATCTCCAAACCCTTCTTTAACCGTATCAATGAGAACGTTTTTTTCACCCAGAACCAGAAAGGCATTGTAGGTGGTGCCTTCGTAGGTTGAATATCCGTGAAAATCACGGATGTCCCAGTCCCGGCACCCAACAGAATATACCCCATCTGCTATTTCAAGGGGTTTATACATGGTTATACCTCTTTAACATGTTAGTCATCCAGTTTCTCAAAATCTTCCTGGGCAGCACCGCAAAGGGGGCAGACCCAGTCTTCGGGAAGGTCATCCCATGAAGTACCCGCATCAACGCCATTATCAGGGTCTCCTTCAGCCGGGTCATATACATATCCGCAGGGGCATTCATATTTACTCATAATCATTTTCCTCCAATACGTTAAAAAAATTAATAAGCTATTGTTCAAAATCAAATTTTAGGGTTGTGCAAAACTACTCCAAAACACCGCAATATTTAATGCAAAGGACGTGCCTTGCAATGAGACCCCTATTGAATGATAAAAAGGGTTTCAACTTCATTGGTATTATTATAGGATAAGATCCTTAAAATCAATAAATCATTTACCATAAAGAGATATCATGAAAGATCAGATATACACCAAAAAAACCGTTATTCATGTGCCGGTTGAACAATTGTTTGCCTGGCATGCCAGGAACGGTGCTATTTTGCGGCTGACCCCTCCCTGGGCACCTCTTAAACTGATCTCCCGTATGGGCAAGGGGATTGATCAAGGTGTCCAGGTTCGGTTCCAAATGAAACTCTTTAAAATTCCCATGATATGGGAAGCTGAGCATATCGATTACCAGGAAAATGTTCTTTTCCAGGACCATCAGACAAAGGGTCCCTTTGGCAAATGGGTCCATACCCATTTATTCCATGCCCAGGGTAAAAACTCCACTGTTATGGAGGATCGGGTGGCCTATCGACTGCCCATGGGTTTTTTGAGCCGCCCCTTCCATGGCCATGCCAAAAAAGAGTTGGCAAGGGTTTTTGACTACCGCCATCGGGTGTTAAAGCATGATCTGGAACTTAGGGCTGATAAAGTTAAAAAACAAAGAATTCTGATTTCCGGTGCCAGCGGTACCATCGGTTCGATCCTGGTGCCTTTTTTAAGAACCTGCGGTCACGAGGTCATCCGTCTGGTTCGAAATCCATCCAACCTGGCCGATGATGAGCTTTACTGGAATCCCTACAAAAAACAGCTGGATTTGGAAAAAGCCGGTCCCATTGATGCGGTGATCAATCTGAACGGGGTGGACATCTCCCGGGGAAAATGGACAGACAGACAAAAACAATTGATCATTGATTCCAGGGTGGCCACGACAGCGCTATTGGCTCGGAAAATCAGTGAGATGAAACATCCGCCATCGGTATTTATTTCCTCATCCGCCATCGGATTGTATGGAGAAGGCAAAGATCGGGTACTCACGGAAAATGCGCCCCGGGGGGACTCTTTTATTTCATCGGTGTGTGACCAATGGGAAAAGGCATCTTTAACGGCGCAAAAAGCGGGCATCCGGACCGTTCAACTGCGCATCGGGGTGGTCCTGACCCCTGCCGGTGGGGCACTTGCCAGGATGATACTGCCCTTTTCCCTGGGGTTTGGCACAAGGCTGTCCCATGGTAACCAGTACATGAGCTGGATCAGCATGGATGATGCGCTTTCAGGTATTCTTCATATACTGGAACACGAGAGTATTCAGGGCGCGGTTAACCTGACAGCCCCCCATCCGGTTACCAATAAAGAGTTTACCCGTTCCCTTGGCCGGGTATTCTCCCGACCGGCTTTTTTTGTCATCCCCAGGTGGGTGGCCAGGGCCTTATGGGGCCGTATGGGTGAAGAAACCCTATTGACCAGTGCCCGGGTGATCCCTGAAAAATTATTGAAAAACGGGTTTGTTTTTGAGCACAATGAGCTTAGACTGGCATTGAAAGATATGCTGGGAAGGTGATGATAAAAATCGTATAAAACCCTTTTGACCCCCCGCGCAGCAGTTTAAGGCGGATGGCATAAAATTTAAAATTATTTTAAACGGATATCTTCATGAACACTCAATTAAAAATCTTATTCTCTTTTTTGATGATTACGGCCCTGGCATTTGGGTTCATCAATATATATTTTCCTTCTCCAAATTATAGTTTTGAACGGCTCCATATCTTTTTATTTAATTTATGCACCGGGGGAACTATTTTATTGTATTATACCCAGAGAAAAACCCAGGTTTCCAAAACCGTGCGGCTGTTTTTTCTTTGCTCCCTTCTCTATGCCTTCTCGGCTTTTTTCCTGCTTTATCCTGTCACCATATTGGTTTCGGTTGTTCTTTATATCCTCGTGGAAAAGGTGAGAATCGAAAACTTTTCTCTCTTTCCCATTCAGTTTTTCCAAAAAAAGGTCAGCGTGTCCGATAAGTTTCACCAGGCCTCTTTGTTGTGCTTATCCACAGGCATTGTCATGGCATCCCTGGTGATTTTAAACAACGAATATTTTAAATGGGTGACCATGGAAAAACTAACCTTAAATACCTTTTTTCTCGGTTTTTCTTTCCCCTTGTCCCTGATATCCCTTTCTCTTGTTTTTTCAATGCTGAAAAAACTGGAAGGGTCCGGCCGGAAAGTTATTATGGAATTTTGCTTCTGGACCATCACCCTGGGGGTGATCATATTTTTCATCTTTATCCTGTTTGAGCGCTTTATTCCCCAGATCTTTGTAACAACCGCCCTTTTCATAGCTGTTGTCACGGTGTTCTATTTGTATTCAACTTTTGCCGACAGGGTGCAACAAAAGCTTTTTTTAACCTCTGGCATCGGTTTTTTGATTCTCACGGCCATTTCCGGTATCCTATATATCTTTCTCCAGATGGGAGATGATTATAATCCGGAAAAAACAAAATGGTTGCTTCACATGCATGTGTTTGCCTCCCTATATGGATGGAACTTATGCGGGTTGTCGGTTATCTGCAGGTTTGATGATTTTCCCATTAAGCTGCACTCTCCCACGGTTATTTTTATCCACTGGCTCACGGCCATTGTTTTTGCACCCCTGGGGGTTTTCTATGGCTGGTTTGCACTGCTGGCCATTTTAGGATATGCCTTTATTACGATTACCTTGTTTTTCAGCAGCAATCGTTCAAACATAGGGGGAAGGCCAAGCGCTGCCAGAGAAGAACCTCAGGAGAACCTTGATAGATGAGGAACACGGATAGAATTAAATTGTTTTTGGACCTGTTCCACAAAGGGGACAAGGTGTTGGTGGTGATCAATGCGGATCCCGATGCCATTGCCTCAGCCATGGCCATCAAGCGAATCCTCTGGCGAAAAGTGACAGAGGTGACCATTGCCCATTTTAATAAGATTACCCGTCCGGATAATCTGGCCATGATAGAGTATGCCGAGTCGGGGCTGGTTTCTCTGAAAACCATAAAAAAAAGTGACTTTCAACGGTTTGTGGTGGTGGATTCCCAGCCGGATCACAATGAGGCATTTTCCCCCTTTGTCTATGACGCCATTATTGACCATCACCCCTTGTCCTGTAACAAGGCCGTCTATGCCGACATCAGGCCTGACTACGGCGCTTGTTCCACCATCATGACCGAATATCTAAAGGCATTGAAAATCAAGGTGTCGGCAAAGCTTGCAGCTGCCCTGATGTTGGGCATTAAAACCGATACCGCCGATTTCACCCGCCATTCCAGCCTCAAGGATATCCGGGCCTTCCAATACCTGTACCGGTTTGCAGACATGAATATCGTCACAAAGGTCGAGCGGGCATTGATAACAGAGAACAACATGGATTTTCTGGGCCATGCCATCAAAAAAAGAAAGGTGATCAACAACCGGGCCTTTTTCCATGCCGGTATTATTTCCAAACCCGATGACCTCGTGGTGGTGGCCGATTTTTTCATGAACATTGCCCGGGTCAACTGGAGCATTATTTCAGGCGTTATGGAAGACGAGCTGATCATCATTCTGCGCAATGACGGATTGAGAAAAGGAGCCGGAAACACTGCCAAAGCAGCCTTCGGGAAATTCGGGTCTGCCGGGGGGCACAAGACCATGGCCCGGGCCGAGCTTGACCTGAAACTCATCAGAAAGGAAATCAAACGGATGAGTCAAAAAAAACTGGCGGATTGGATTGCCTGCCGGATTGAAAAAACAGCTGGAAAGAAAATAGAATAATATCGGCTACCCTATGGAAATAAAAAATTTGTTTCCTGTAGTTAATTCTAACGGCTGATGGGGGAAGCGTTCTGTAAAAAAACTTGACAATTTCCCGGAATATCTCTATTTTTTCGATTTTCATTGAGCGCTATTGTATGTAACAACACCAAAACGAAAGGGAGTTAAAAAAATGTTTAAAAAAAATCTGATAATTTGGGTGGGTATCTTAGGCCTGCTCTTTGCGGGGAGTGGTCAGGCCCTGGCAGGAAAGACAATTGTGAACGGAATAGACGCAAACTTTCCTCCCTTTGCTTTTATTGATAAAACAGGCACACCCAGCGGGTTTGACGTGGAAGCTGTGAACTGGATCGCAAAGGAAATGGGATATGAAGTCACCCACAAAGCCTTTGACTGGGATGGGATTGTGACCAGCCTGCTCACAAAAAAAATAGACATGGTGGCTTCAGGCATGAGTATCACCCCGGACCGGTTGAAAAAGGTTTCCTTTACCAATCCCTATTGGAAAATTGAACAGGTGATGGTTGTTAAAATAAGGATCGGCCTTGACCCTGGAAGATTTGCTTTCAGGAAAAAAACTGATTGGTGTACAGCAGGGAACATCCGAAGCCAAATGGCTCAAGGAAGAGGCCAAAAAAAATGACTGGAACCTGGAACTTAGATACTACAACTCTTCTCCCCTGGCTGTCGAAGATATTTTGAACGGAAGAATCTCTGCCGCTGCCATGGATGATGCCCCGGCAAAGGATGCATCCGGTAAAAAGGATGTTGAGATCCTCGGTACCTTTGGCATGCATTCAGAAGATTTCGGATATGCCATCCGCAAAGAGGACACAGCCCTCATGGCAGATATGAACGAAGGGTTGAAAAGATTAATGGCCTCTCCCCATTGGAAAGAATTGATTAAAAAATACGATATAAAATAAGGGTGCAGGCCTGGTCTCCTTCTTTTTGGGGTCCAGGCCCCCTGCCTTAAGGTTGTAAAATGATAGAAAGTGTTACTGCCATAAAAGAATCTTTGCCCTATCTTCTCCAGGGAGGAGGGATCACCCTTGTGATCGTGGTGGGTGCCATGGCTATTGGACTGATTCTGGGGCTTTGCATGGCGGTTATGCAGGTCTACGGACATCCTTTGGTGAAACGGGTGATAGGCGTCTATATCTGGTTTTTCCAGGGGGTTCCGATTCTGGTTTTATTGTTCCTGTTTTATTTCGGGCTCTTTCATTATATTGGACTGAATTTAAGCGCTGTTTCCGCGGTGATGGTGGTCCTTGGAATGACCACGGCAGCCTACCAGGCCAATATTTTCAGAGGCGCCATTCTTTTGCTCCCCCAGGGCCAGTTCAAGGCGGCCAGCGCTGTCGGAATGAGCGATTTTGCGGCCATTAAAAGTATTATCCTTCCCCAGGTATTGCGACTGTCCATTCCGGCCTGGTCCAATGAGTTTTCCATTATCCTCAAGGACTCGGCACTGGCCTTTGTTCTGGGGGCACCGGAAATCATGGCCCGGGCCAAGTTTATTGCTTCCCGGACCTACCAGCACCTTCCTCTTTATATTATGGCAGGACTTATTTACTTTATTTTGACCTGGGCCGGTGTGATGGCCTTGTCAAAGTTGGAAAAAACGGTTCGAATACCGGGCTATTCGAACAAAGGAATCTAAAGACCATGGGCGATCCCATTCTCAGAGTGGAAAATATTACCAAATCCTTTAATGGAGAATCCATCCTAAAGGGAGTGAATTTGAGCCTGGGCAAGGGGGAGATCAAAATTCTCATCGGGCCTTCAGGAGGGGGGAAGAGTACCCTGCTTCAGTGCATGAATTGCCTGGTAACCCCGGATTCCGGAAAATTCTGGCTGGAAGGGAAACCCGTGGATATCACCCATAAACAAGAACTTTATGATCTTCGCCAACAGGTGGGAATGATTTTTCAGGAGTTTAATCTGTTTGATCATTTAACGGCTTTGGACAACCTGACCATTGCGCTGCGAAAGGTTAAAAAGCTGAGCAAAAAGGCGGCCATCGCCCGGGCTATGATCGAGCTTTCCCAGGTGGGGTTAGCGGATAAAATAAATTTGTACCCTGCCGAACTTTCCGGGGGGCAAAAGCAGCGGGTAGCCATTGCCAGGGCATTGGCCATGGACCCCAAGGTGCTTTTGCTGGATGAACCCACCTCGGCCCTGGACCCGGAGGTGATGGGGGAGGTGATTGATGTGATCCGAAATCTGGCAAAACAGGGGATGACCATGATCATGGCCACCCACCAGGTCAGTCTGATCCGGACCCTGGCCCATGAAATCCTTTTCATGGAGGCAGGATCTGTGGTGGAGCAGGGACAGCCCGACACCTTGCTGGTCCCGGGATCCCGGAGCCAGGATTTTTGTGATAAACTTAATTTTATCACCGGAGAAAGGCCTTAAGGTGGTACTCTCCCCATTTTACCAGGAATTGTTTGCCTCCCTGAATCGAGGGCTTGTCATGAGTGTGGGGTTGATCATCCCTTCTGCCCTTGGCGGTGTTCTCATCGGCGTTATTGCCGGGTGCCTCAGAACATATGGGGGCGCATTTGTTCGGAGAGCCTGTGACACCTACGCGGCCATCTTCCGGGGGACCCCCCTGGTGGTTCAGTTGTTTATCCTTTACTTTGGTCTTCCCAACATCGGTATTTACCTTTCACCCTATTGGGCAGCCGTGACCGGGTTCATGTTGTGCAGCGGCGCGTATCAGTCGGAATATATCCGGGGGGCACTTCTTTCCATCAAGCAAAATCAGTCTTTTGGTGCCCAGGCCCTGGGATTTTCCAATTTCCAGTCCATCGTATGGATTATTATTCCCCAGGCCATGCGCAAGGCATTGCCCGGATGTGGGAATGAGATTGTTTATCTGATCAAGTATTCTTCTTTGGCCTATGTGGTGACATTCATGGAGTTGACCGGAGAGGGCAAGACAATTGCCACGGAATATTTTCGGTTTACCGAGGTCTTTGCCATCATCGGCCTGTATTATCTATTGCTGGTTTCCCTGGCCATTCTTGTTCTCAAGAAGATTGAAGCGGCGATCCATGTTCCGGGATTCGGGAAATCCTAAAATTTCCCAGGTTTTTGGGTGCCAGATAGTTCAACAATTTTCGGTAACCTATACTGCTTGGTAACCGATACTGACGGTATCGTACCCGGAAAACAATCCATGTTTATTCAAAATCATTAACGAACAAAAAAATTTGATCTTAATGTTATTCGAATTAGGATAGAACGATCAGAGATAAGTAAAAAAAGTTTTGGTTACAAGTCTAAAGACTCAGTTTTTACTACCTCAATTTCTTTTATGAAACTTTGGCCTCATCCAATACTTTTCGAACCATTTGAGCCATTTCAGATTTAACAACCGGTTTCATAAGAAAACCCTTTACTTTATTAGCTTCCGCTTGTTTTTTGTTTATCCGTTCACTGAATCCGGTACAAATAATAATCGGAATATCCGATCGGATGGACATTAATTTTTGTGCAAGCTGGTCTCCAGTCAGGTTTGGCATAGTCATATCTGAAATCACAAGATCATAACCTTCTGGATTAGAATTGAAAGTTTCCAAAGCTTCTAAGCTGTTAGACCGAGCAGACACTTTATAGCCAAGGCGTTCGAGCATTTGCTTCTCAAGCCGAACAACCGATTCTTCATCATCAACCAATAATATTCTTTCAGTACCAGTTAGTTTATCTAATACCTTTTCAGTTGAAATGGTTTCATCAGACTTCTTCATCAAAGGCAGATAAACATTAAAAGTCGTTCCTTTACCCACCTCACTGTAAACTTTGATATCTCCTTTATGCTCTGTCAAAATTCCGTAAACAACAGCGAGACCAAGACCCGTCCCTTTGCCTTTCTCTTTTGTTGTGAAATAGGGTTCAAAAATATTGTTCATTATTTCTTTAGGAATACCAACTCCATTGTCGGAAACGGATAGCATAACGTATTGACCCGGTTGCAATAGGCTGTTTTTTAAATCATCATTATCCAATATAATTTCTTTAAGCTGTATTGAAATTTTCCCACTTGCCTTTTCCACCGCATGATAGGCATTTGTTATCAGGTTCATGGCTATCTGGTGCAATTGAGTCGCCTCAGCCATTACCAAACCACAGTCCTTTTTAATATTCTGATGAATTTCGATATCGCTGGGTATTGTTGAGCGGGTGAGTTTACAAACTTCTGTTAATATTTTTTGAAAACGAACTGGTGACAATTTATGTTCAGTTTGTCGGCTGAAAGCAAGGATTTGTTTGACAAGCTCGCTTCCTCTTTTCCCTGCATTAAATATTTCTTGTGCGCTTTCATGTTCAGGGCTGTCCGGAGGCAGGTCTTCTTTAAGCATCTCTGAAAATCCAATTATTGGATATAGTAGATTGTTAAAATCATGGGCAATACCACCTGCAAGAGTGCCGATAGATTCCATTTTTTGAGATTGCTGAAGTCGAGACTCAAGGACATCCCTTTCTTTTTCAGCTTTTTTCTTATCAGTGATGTCAATCAAGAATCCATCCCAAATCACACTTCCATCCTCCATCGTATCCGGAGTTGAGCGTGCTTCAAGCCACCGTTCCTTTCCGTCCTTTAGATATCTAATAATTGCATGGTATAAACCAAGAGACTTAGCAGATTTCATAACACCTTCAAGAAACATTTCCTGGTCCTCGGGATGCACCATAGCAAGAAATTCAGAGGGATCCTGCATAATATTTTCAGCGGCAACGTCCATAACTGACTTTACAGAATCATTGATGTATGGAAAAGAGAACGTGCCATCAAGTGTCATCTTGAATTGATACACAACTGCAGGGGAGTTTTCTGAAAGTCTCCTATATTTTTTTTCATTTTCATGCAACAATTCTTCAGTAAGTTTTCGACTGACAGTTTCCCAGGCATGATCAGCCAACTCTTGAATTGTACTAACATCATTTTCATTGTAATCACTTTCTTTGTTTCCAACACCCAAGACGGCAATGACGTCCCCATCTCGAATAACAGGTACGACAAGCTCACGGATAATAGGTGCATGTCCTTCAGGAAGACCTTTTTTGTTTGGAAGACTTGCATAATTATTATGGATTACGGGCTTTCTATCGCGGGCACAGTCTGCCCATACACCAGCTTTTGCAATCGGATAATGGCCTTTTGATCCTTTTGCCGTACACATATTCTTAATTGTATTTGTTGACCAGGTTTGGAGTGAGAGCATTTTTCGGATGTCATCATAAAAATGATAAAAACCTATTCTACTGTTGGTAAGCATTTCAGCCTCATCTAAGAATTTTGTAAGCAGTTCAGTTGACGAATGAGAGGAGGCATATTCCACGAGGGTTAATTGAGAGTTTTGTACACGTTCTTTACGTTTTCTCTCAGTGATATCACGAAGAAAAACAAAGAACTGACCCTCTTTCTCTCTTATATATGATGTACTGATTTCCACATCTATAATATGACCATTTTTATGCCGCTGTTTGGTTTCAAACCGACCACTGCCTATAAACATAATGGTCTTAATTTTATCTTTTATTTCCTCCAAGGACATGCCCGCATCCACATCCCGGATTGCCATGCTTAAAAGCTCTGATTTTTTATACCCTATCATATGGCAATATGCTTCATTTACATCAAGGAAATGACCCTCTTTATTAATAATCCAAAACCCGTCAAAAGAAAGCTCAATAGTCTTTTTATACCTTTCTTTACCCCGATTCCGTTCAGTGATATCATGCAGAACTATCAAGGAAACATCCCCTAGGGGAACCATGTAAAATTCACAACGTCGTTTGGTACGATTTTTTATTGTTAAATCCCATTCTTGCATCTCGATATCGGTATTGTTGGCTACCGCTTTTTCAATAGGGACTTCCCATGAGCGTTGAACCTTAGCTCTATACTCTTCATCCGGGTATGCTATTTCCCACCATTTTTCAGCAGTTAGATCGGAAGAGCACACGTCTGAACTCCAGTCACTCCGGAGAATC
>CAXHYW010000055.1:0-11863 GCA_964021475.1 uncultured Desulfobacteraceae bacterium
TAAATGCGGAATCCGCAAACCCATTGGTATTGGAGCAGCTCAGTCATCGAATTCTCAAGGAGAAATTATCGATTGAATGGGCAACACATACAAGAATTTCAAAGGAGCTTACCAGACAACGCTGTGAGCTGTTTGCCAGGGCAGGATGCTGTCGTATGGCCGTTGGAATTGAATCCATGTCAGATCGGGTACTCAAGCTCATGCGCAAAGGGATCACCGTGAAACTGATTCAAAAAGTCCTGGGTGAGATCAACGGTGTGCTACCGTTGACAGGGTACATGATTGTGGGATTCCCCACGGAAACACGGGAAGAGGCCCTGACCTCCCATGAATTGGCGATGCAGCTTAAACAACAGGGGTTGATTCTAGGGGTTTCCTACAGCATGTTTGTCCTTCAACAAGGATCTGAAGTCTATAAAAGCCCAATGGATTTCAGGATCACCGGGTTTGCTGCTGAGCCGGAAGATGACCTCAATTCAGATATTGTGGGGTTTACCGGCAGCGGCATGGATCGTGAGCAGGCATTTGAACTGTTCCTGAAGTTTATCAAGGAAAACTCCAATTTGCAGGAACCGGACCGGTTGAACCAAGTCCCAATTGATGGCAAATTCCTTGACTTGAATTATAATCCTGAAGAGTTGAGACGGTCATTAAGAACCCAATGGCGAGGGATGACGGTGCCCTTTGGCAAATGGATGAAGAGCCTTTCAGATACACCCGGATTTGAAGCAAACCAAAATTAGACCTGCCTTTCCCGGCCTGGTTTTAAAAGGGGGGACCCTTCAGTTGCCGAACATAGAGGTTAATCAATTTTCAAGGAGCGTTTCATGTCATTTACACTCTGGATGACCGGTCTTCCTTCCATTGGCAAAAGTACCACAGCCAAACAGGTGTATAATACCTTGTTGGACAATGGGTGTTCGGTTGAACTGATGGATTCTGATGAGCATAGGGTGCATTTTGAGGAAATGCTGTCCAAAGATGCCTCTGCCAGGGATATTGTGGCACGGTCCATGGCTGTGACAGCGATGTATCTGAATCGCCGGAGTATTATCTGTATTTGTGTGGCAACCTCTCCCCGACGCCTTGTTCGGGACACCCACCGGAAACTGATAAAAGGCTACATTGAGGTGTATTGTCAGGGGACAGTTGAAACAGCCCGCCAGCGTGATACTCGGGGACTGTATTCCCTTGCCGACAAAGGCATTATAAAGGGGTTTACAGGTGTTGATGAAGTATACGAGGCGCCAACGAAACCCGAACTGGTACTGGATATGGAATCCCTGTCACCATCGGGTTGTGTCCAGGTGGTCATGAAATATTTGGAAGATCATTTGAATGTCCGGTAAATAGGTGGTAACTGTCTAATACCTATATGGTAACTATTTGGGATTCGTCAAGACATAAGCACTGAGAGTTATAGGCAATGCAGAAATAGGAGGGGAGTGTGACCACGGTAACCACACAAAGAATAAAAAACCTATTAGTCCTATGGATGGTGCTGATAATAATTGTTCTTAATCTGTCTCTTGTCCCCATGGCGTTGGGGGATGAAAATGGCGGTTCATTAACCCTGGTTAAGGCAGTGACCTATGCCATCGCAAACACCCCCGAGGTTACTTTCTCCAGGGAGACTGTCACCTATAAAAAAGCACAGGTTCAAATCGACAAAGGTGAGCAGGATGTTGAGATTTCGGCCGGGGTGTCCTATGATAGGGACGATGAACCTCTGTCAACCTATTACCAGGATCATTATAAGAAAACCGCCGAGGATAAAAAAACCCTTACAACAACCTTAAGTGCAGAAAAGGAACTGAACAGCGGCATCACCCTTACCTCTTCCCTCAGCCTGGAACGGGTTGATGATGATCTTGCTAGTCTGTCTCCGGAGAACACGGCTTCGGTTTCCTTTGAGGTGTCACTCCCCCTGATGGAACTTTGGTCAACCGGGCTTTATGGTAAAGAAGAAAAAAATTCGGAAATTGACCTGCGGGCAAGTATCAGAGACCTTGCCGCAACGATTTCCCAAAGCGCTGAATCCGTTGCCATCGCCTTCTGGGATGCCTATGCCGCAAAAAAAATCCTGGAAGAATGCCGGGAAGAAGAGGCCGAGGGCAGGAAGTTTGCCAGGGGAATGAAGATTCTTGTGGAAAAAAATGAGTACGCTGCAGCCAACCTGGATCGCATAAAGGCGGATGTGGACTCAAAAGCGGTGGCCAGTATAACTGCTGAGCAGAACTACTATGCAGCCCGGCAGCAATTGGCGCTGGAGATGGGCGCCGATATTGAAACCCTTACTCACCTTCCTGATGTGGAACAGGCGTTTCCCTCCATTGAACGAATTGATCCGGATATAAAAGCGATGCTGAAGTATTCAGAGGAACACCGGCATGACCTTGCTGCAGAAAAGATCCGGGCAACCTATTATGAAGAAGTTGTCCGGGATGCCGAAGATGACATGCTTGCGGATGTGGATCTTAGTCTGACAGCCGGTTACAATGGACTTGATGAGACCAGCCGCGGTTCGGGATATTTCCGGTCCCTTAGCCAGAACACTGCAGGACCTTCCTATTCCGTTGGCCTTTCCTATTCCAAGCCATTTGGCAATAACGTGGCTAAGGGCAATTATGGACAGGCCCGGATTACCCTTAATAAAAAAAAGGTTGAAATTAATCAACTTCGCAGAAGCATTAACTCAGATGTGCTGACCGCTTACCAGCAGTATCGCAATAGTATTAGTGCCCTGGAACAGCAGTTGAATGCCACTGAAAAGTACAAATCTGCCCTGGACAAGGAGCTGATGCGGTTTAAGCTTAATATGTCCACCTTGTCGGATCTGATGGACACAAGAGATGACTATCATGAAAGCATGAAAATACTTATTGCCTTGCAGAAGTCTTACTCGGGATCTGTTGTCAAACTAAAATGGGCATGCGGTAGCCTGGTTCAGCAAAAGGGGAACCGCTTTGAAGTGGATTCATCCATGCTTATTTCACCGTTCATCGGTTTCAATTAAAAAATTTAAGTGATGAGAATGGCTTTGTTTTTTGCCGTTGCAAAAAAACCTGAAGATGCTCAATCGGTTTTAGAAAAAAAATTAAGGAGAAACAGATGGCCATAAAATTTCGTAAAAAATCCTTGGAAAAACTCTCGTCACCCGAACAGCTGGATACCCTGTTAAAGATAACGACACCCAGTGGGTGGGTTGCCCTGGCTACGGTGGGGTTCTGCCTGGCTGTTTGTGTGGCATGGGGAGTATATGGCCGGATTCCCACAAAACTTTCAGGCAGCGGGATACTGCTGAATCCTAGAGGGGTTTTTGTTGTCACCGCCACCAGCACCGGAATCCTGGACTCCCTGAAAGTTAAGCTCGGGCAGTCAATAAAAAAAGGTGATGTAGTGGCAACAATCAGTCATCCCCAGGATACCCTGGAAGTTGCTACCTTAGAAGACAAGCTCAAAGAACTCCAGGATGCAAATCTCTTGATGGAAGCCAATGAAAAGGATAGCCTGTTGCTTAAAAAAAGGGAAATGGAGGAAGAGAAAAGAGAACTTGATCTAAATAAACGCATTAACCAGTCCAAAATGAAGCGGTTAGACCTGCGTATAAAAAATCAAAAGGAATTGGTGCTCCTTGGTCTGATCACCCAGTATGAACTGTCCTCTACCCAAGGGGACCGGGATGTTGCCAAAGACTCCATTGCTAAAGATAATAGCCAGCTTATCAGCATCAGGAACTCCTATGAACAGGCAAAACAGGACAGTGGTAAAAAACTCAAAGACCAGGAGAATGCCATTGAACAGGCAAGGGATGATCTGGCTGAGAAACAGGCAGGCTTGAAGGAAGCCCAGTTTGTGTCTGCCCCTTACGACGGTGTTGTTGTGGGGGTTGCCACTGTTCAGGGTACTCTGCTGGAGCCGGGTACTGAAGTAATTTCCATGGAGCTTGTGGAAAATGATGACGATAAAATACTGCTGGCCTTGCAATATTACCCGGCATCAACAGGCAAACGCATAAAAAAAGGGATGGCAGCACAGATTGCGCCGGGAACCGTTAAGGTAGATCAGTTCGGATATCTTTTGGCCAAGGTTACCAGTGTTGCTGAGTTCCCCGCCACCACAGCTCAGCTCAGTGCCAAGCTACAGAATGATGAGCTTGTGACACAGATCGAAAAACTGGGAACGGTGTTGGAAATTGAGTCCGTCCTTTTAAAGGACTCAAAAACACCAAGCGGTTATAAATGGACGTCCAGCCAGGGGCCTCCCTATTCACTCCAGGTAGGGACAATCTGTTCGGTAAGCGTTATTGTTGAAGAAGTCCCGCCCATTACACTGGTGATTCCCATGATTAAGAAGTATTTACTGGGTGTAGGAGAGGGCCGCGAATGAGTGATGACCTAACCCCGAAAATGCCGAGATGGAAGCAGGGCCGGGTTAAAACCCCCACCCTGATCCAGATGGAGGCAGTGGAGTGCGGTGCCGCGTCCCTGGGCATTGTACTCGGATATTTTGGTCGTTTCGAACCCCTTGAACTGCTTCGGGAAGAATGCGGGGTATCACGGGATGGCAGCAAGGCAAACAATGTCCTGAAAGCCGCCCGGCGTTTCGGGCTTGAGGCCAAGGGCTTTCGGGTGGAGACCGAATTCCTGCCGGATCTTCCCCTGCCCATTATTGTGTTTTGGAACTTCAATCATTTTCTGGTTCTTGAGGGTACAAAGGGAAATAAGGTATACCTCAATGATCCGGGAAAGGGACCCAGAACCGTAACCCTTGAAGAATTTGATGACTCGTTCACAGGGGTTGCTTTGCAACTCCAAAAAGGCCCAGAGTTTAAGCCGGGCGGAAAACCTGCCAGCACCTGGCCTTCTTTGAAACGTCGCCTGGCCACCTGCAAGTCTGCCTTGTTTTTTACCATGATCTGTGCCTTGTTCATGGTGGTCCCAGGGCTTGTTATTCCATTCTTTACCCAGATTTTTATCGATAATGTTATTGCCGGGGGAATGGACGGCTGGTTTAAACCGATGCTCCTTGCCATGCTTATTGCAGCAGTACTCTATTCCACTTTAACCTTCATTCAACAGTATTACCTGTTACGCATGGAGACTAAAATGGCCCTGGAAGGGACTACGGCATTTATCCGGCGGATTCTCAGTCTGCCCGTAGCCTTTTTTTATCAGCGCCAGGCAGGTGATCTTGTCAACCGCAGTGGCTTGACCGATAAAGTTGCCAAGGTCCTGGCAACCCAGGTGGCTCCTAATTTAATGAATATGATCATGTTGGTTTTTTACCTGGCTGTTATGATCCAGTATGATATCATCCTTTCCGGTGTCGCGGTGACCATGGTTGGATTGAATCTGTTGGCCCTTCGTATTGTCTCCCGCCGTAAAAAGGATCTGAGCCGGAAAATGCTCAATGAGCGCAACAAACTCATGGGGCAGGCCATGACCGGGTTGCAGTTAATCGAAACCCTGAAGGCATCCGGAGCAGAGTCTGATTTTTTTTCACGGTGGTCCGGTTACCAAGCTAAAAGCATTAATGCAGGCCAGGAGTTTTCCAGAATAGACCAGTACCTGACAGCGGTTCCTCCTTTACTTGTGGCTATTAGTAATGCCTGTATCCTTGGAATCGGCAGTATTCGAATTATTGCAGGTGATTTAACCGTGGGCCAGTTGGTGGCATTTCAATTTCTGGTAGGGGTTTTCACCACCCCTGTAATTCGTCTGGTGAACATGGGAAGTGTGCTCCAGAACATGACCGCTGATCTTGATCAATTGGATGACGTGTTGCGGTATGAGCCTGATGCCTTTGCCTCTGATCCGGCCCGCCTGGAGGAAGTCCCTGAAGATAAAGCGCTGAAGCTTACCGGGGATTTTTCCATGAAAAATATTGAGTTCGGCTACAGCCGGCTGGAAGCGCCCCTCATTAAAAATTTCAATATAGACCTGGCGCCCGGCGCCCGGGTGGCACTGGTAGGTGCATCCGGGTCCGGTAAATCAACCATTGCCAAAGTAGCAAGCGGTCTTTATCCTGCCTGGGACGGAAAAGCGTTTCTGGATAATATTCCCATGGAGAAGCTACACCGGGATACCTTTACCCGGTCCGTATCCACAGTGGACCAGGACGTGTTCCTGTTTTCCGGGACAGTGAGGGATAACCTTACCATGTGGGATGACACGGTTCCGGAACGCGATATAGTGCAGGCTGCCAAAGATGCTCAGATTTATGATGATATCGTGCGTCGTCCCGGGGGAATGGACGGGCCTGTGGAAGAAGGGGGAAGAAATTTTTCCGGTGGCCAGTGCCAGCGATTGGAAATTGCCAGGGCATTGGTTTGCAATCCATCCATCTTGATTATGGACGAGGCCACCAGCGCCCTGGATCCACAAACAGAAAAAGCCGTGGATGAGGCGATTCGGCGCAGGGGATGTACCTGTCTGATCATTGCTCATCGTCTGTCCACCATTCGTGATGCGGATGAAATTATTGTTTTGAAGATCGGGAAGGTGATGCAGCGCGGCACCCATGATGAATTGAAAAATATTGACGGTCTGTACGCAGATCTCATCAACGCCCAGTAGGGATTGGAGTGACATATGACCAGATCGGTCTCTGAGCATAATGAATCCGGACGATCCCTGATAACCACGGGAAAAGATCCATTGATTCTTGACGATCCAGGAACACTGATTTGCGTGGTCCAGGGAATTGCAGATGTTTTTTTTGTTACCCGGGATATTGACGGCAAGCCTCTGTCGCGTCGGCATATGGCCCAGGTTGGACAAGGGGATATCATCCCAGGTATGCGCCCTGAAACCTTGGGGGGCGTGATTATGATTGTGGGTATTGGCGAGGCTGAACTTCGCCTGGATCGCTTCAGTAACCTTTTAGAAAACCCTCCTCCAGGGGAACAAATGAACCTGGGGCAATGGTTTGCCCAATGTGTCACTGCCACCACTGTAGATCACGGGATTCCAAGACACAGTATCCTGGCAGAAGCTCCGGGAACCCTTGACCTGGAAGAAGGACAGTCTCTGAGGGTTCAAGGCCGGGATTGGTTTGTTACCAGTTTGACAGGTGAGGTTGGATTCCTGGATGTTAAGCTACAAACGCTTCATGCACCCCTTCCAATCCCGGAGAATAGCTGGCTTACGGCAACTATGGATTCTTGTGTAACCCTGGCAAGGGTTTCCGATTTCAAGGAGATGGAAGACCCGGAAGGCAGTGTTCAATTTTTTCACCGTTGCGTTACCAAATCTCTGGCTATCCAGGGACAACAGGAAGTCAATATTGAACGCAGTCGTTATCAACGCCGCTTAACAGGTGAGAAACGTCGTATGACAGAGGCGCTGCAGGGTATGGCAAGTATCATCCAGGGCCGGGATAAGGTCAGCATTCCCCATGACCTGCCGCCGCTGCTTGCCGCTTGTGTCAGTGTGGGGAAGGCTTGTGGCACATCCATTGCCAAGGACACTGCCAATCCTAAAACCGGGATGAATCCTGCTCTGGAAGATATTGCCAGGCACAACAGGTTCCGCACCCGGCAAGTGATTATTGCTGAAAAATGGTGGGACCAGGACCATGGGTCGCTTCTGGCTTTTCGAGAAGCTGACGGAAGACCGGTCGCCCTGATTCCACGGGGGCGAAGTGCTTATGTGTGCGTGGATTCCGTTACCGGAGAAAAACAGGCGGTCAATGGGGCTGTTGCGGACGCACTGAAACCTGAAGCCTACATGTTTTATCGGCCCTTTCCTCCAAAGAGACTCAACTGGATCAATCTTCTTCACTTTGGTATTTTCCAAAGCGGCATGGATTTTACCTGGCTGATTACCATGGGATGTTTTGCCGGTCTTTTAGGTCTGTTAACCCCCCTTGCCACCGGGATTATCGTGGGAACGTTTATTCCCAACGCAGCCAAAAACGATATTGTGCAGATTACCTTGATTCTTGTGGCAACTGCAATAGCCATAGCCTTGTTCAATGTTGTGAAAGGCATTTCATCCGTACGCATGGAAGGGCGTATGGATCTAAGTATTCAGGCCGCAGTGTGGGATCGTCTTTTATCCCTGCCCGTACCGTTTTTTAAGGATTACACATCCGGGGACCTGGCTGTTCGCAGCATGGGAATCAGCGCCATCCGGCAGATTTTGTCCGGGGCAACTTTGAACGCCGTACTGATCATGGCATTCAGCTCGTTTAATCTTTTGTTCATTTTCTATTACGACTGGCAGATGGCCCTGGTGGCAATTGCACTTGCCTTTATCGGTGCCATGGTGACGTTTACCGCAGGGATATTTACTATTTACTACCAGAAATCCTTGTTTGAAATTCAGGGGGGCATTTCAGGCACCATGCTGCAGTTTATCACAGGGATTAATAAATTGCGGTCCACGGGTGCTGAGGACCGGGCCTTTGCAGTGTTTGCCCAAGAGTATAAGCGTCAGAAACAGATGAACTTCAATTCCGGAAAGGTGGACGCTGCCCTTACGGCGTTCAATTCAGCCTTTCCCATTCTTGTCTCCATGGTGATATTCGCCTGGTATTACTGGATGCGTCCCGGCCATTTGTCCGTGGCTGAATTTATAGCATTTACCGCTGCATATACCACGTTCCAAACAGCGTTGCTTCAAGTTTCCATGGTCATGCCCAATACCGCCAATATTATTCCCCTGTACCAACGGGCACGCCCTATTTTTAACGCATTGCCTGAGTTTAACGATGCCAGTAAAAAGCCGGGGCGCCTCAACGGATCCATTGATATCAGTCATGTAAGCTTTCGGTATTCTCCCAAAGGCCCTCTTATTTTGAACAATGTCAGCCTTTCAGCTGGCAAAGGTGAATTCATTGCCATTGTGGGAGGATCAGGTGCAGGAAAGTCCACCCTTCTTCGATTGCTGTTAGGGTTTGAAACGCCAGATTCAGGCAGTGTTCTTTTTGACAACCAGGAATTAAAAAATCTGGATGTCAGGGAGGTAAGACGCCAGGTAGGCGTTGTCCTCCAGAATGGAAAGCTCATGAACGGAGATATTTTCCATAACATTGTGGGGACATCGAACCTCACAAAGGAGGATGCCTGGGAAGCAGCACGCATGGTGGGGATTGCCGAGGACCTAGAAGCCATGCCAATGAAGATGAGTACCATTGTGCCTGCAGGGGGCGGATCATTGTCCGGGGGGCAGCGGCAGCGTCTGTTGATTGCAAGGGCGATTGCCAATCATCCCCGTATTCTTTTTTTTGATGAAGCCACCAGTGCCCTTGATAATCAGACCCAGGCCATTGTCAGTGAAAGTCTTGAAAAATTGAAAGTCACTCGAATTGTCATAGCTCACCGTCTTTCCACCATTATAAACGCCGATAAAATTTATACCATGCATTTGGGCAAGGTTGTGGAAGCCGGGACGTATGAAGAGTTGATGGCCCAGAAAGGATATTTTTATGAACTTGCAAAACGGCAGATTTCCTGATGTTTCCTGATCTGGACGATACCCCAGCCTTAAAATCTTCCATCATGAGCCTGACGTCCCCTAACGGGCACCTTGGATTCATGTTTACCTCCCAAGAAGGGGTTGTCCCTTATAAACTGGATGCATTCCGCAGGGAACTTATGGCTATCCTGGACGGTAAACGAACCGTCAGGGAGATTATTGTTCTTCTTTGCAAAAAGAATCCGAAATGGGAAAAAAAACGGATTCTTAAGGAACTTGACTATCTTTACACAAACGCCCTCCTGGAGCCGGATACCAGGATCTGTGACCTGGGGCCCGACCCATTGATAGAACCCAGGCTTGATCGGCAATTGAATTATCTAGGTGTATGGGCTCCCCAGGGCCGGAAAGCCGCACTTGAATATCAGCAACGCCTTTCTTCTGCCCACGTTGTTGTTATCGGCATTGGCGGGTTTGGATCCCACGTCCTTTGCGGTCTTTGTTATCTGAGTGTCGGGAACATTACTATTGTTGATTTTGACCGGGTCCAGCCCAGTAATCTGAACCGACAGATTCTATTTGATGAAACCCATCTGGGGCGCCTCAAAACAGAAGCGGCACAGGAACGATGTCAGGCCATCAACAGCAGCATCAACTACCGGTTTATCAACCAGAAGATTACAGGTGCCGAGGATTTTGTTTCTTTGATCCAGGATGGAGATCTTGTTGTAATGACTGCGGACAGTCCGAGACAGAAGATTTTTTCCTGGATGAACCAGGCGTCCTTTGCCACCAATACTCCGGTATTGTATACCCTGGGTATTTCCCCGGAGTCCGTTAAGATCGGTCCCCTGGTGGTCCCGGGTCAAACCCCTTGTTTTGACTGTGCCATGCCTTCTAAATTTCTCGACGCTGACAAAGAACCTGCCCGGACGTTAAATCAACAGTATCGCCACGGCAGCATAGAACCATACCTGATGACCGGTGCCGGTTTGATGCTCAACGAAATTACGGCCCATCTGACCCAAATACGACCTTGTCGGCTCCATGGGGCCATGTTGAGTCTGAACATGCATACTTACGAATCCTTGATACATCAAATTTCGCCACAAAAGGGATGTCGTTGTTGCAGTCACCTTGATAAAAACGCTGACCCAAATTTTCATGGGAAGGAATAATTAGATGCCGATTGTTAAATCAGACCCCATTACATTGAACTACCATGTGACAGGTCAGGGGCCTCCGTTGCTTCTCATTGGTGGACTCGGGATGCCCATGCAGGGATGGGGGTTGCAAATGAAGGCTTTTTCCAGGCATTTTAAACTGATTCGCATGGACAACCGGGGATGTGGGCGTTCGAGTCTGCCGGATAAGCCGTTTTCAATTCAGGAGATGTCCGGCGATGTCATTGACGTGCTGGACCATCTGGATTTGGAATTTGTGCATGTTTTGGGTGTTTCAATGGGAGGATTTATTGCCATGGAATTGGCAGCAAGTGTCCCGGAAAGAGTGAAGAGTCTTGTCCTGGCACACACCGCGCCCAGAACTCCGGATCTTGCGAGACAGCGCATGACACTGTGGCAACTCATGCGTAAAGAACCTGTCAGTGATGCCATTCTGGCACGAGAGCAACTGCTGTGGATTTTTCCTGAAAAAATCATGGAAAACGACAAGACCATGAAGATCGTGATGGAGAACCTAATTCTGGGGATGAAGGCCCAGTCTCCGGAGGGTTTTAAATCCCAGGCAGATGCCTGTGCAACCTTTGATATCCGTGACAGACTACAGCAGATACCCCAACCTGTTTTGATCATTTCTTCAGAAGACGATATTTCAATTCCATTGTCCCATACAATGAAATTGAAACGCCTCCCAAATGTCCGGAAAGTAAAAATTTTCCCCTCAGCCGGTCATATAAGTCATCTTATTCATGCTGAAGCGTTCAATCGTGAAGTTATTGACTTTCTTCAATCCATCACGTTCGACGTTTCCTGATTTTGCACCCATGATGTTGATTTTATGAAAAATGGAATTAGAGCTTAAGTCTCCCACCGGCTTTTCCAGGCGACGGGATCCACCGCAGTTCAGTAACGTCTCGTCAATTCTTTCAGCTTCATCCGGTGCCATAAAATTAAATACTGTTTTTCCTATTAGTTCACCAGGGTGGTATTCATAACTAATCACACTGGAAAAGGTTTCGAATTGAATCACCCATTAAAATCCTGTCTTCCATATTACATCGATTTTCTCATCTCAAGGGCTTCTCTATTTTCAGGATCTTTTCGAAGCACTGTGTTTAAATAATCATCGGCTAGCAAAATCTTATCTTTGTCAAAATAAATTTTCGCAATCTGAAGTTTTACATCAATCCGACTACTTTGATGCTTGTCCACAGTCTTAAAATATCCCAGTGCCTTGTCTGAGTCGCCGCTGGTTTGATA
>CAXHYW010000056.1:0-11812 GCA_964021475.1 uncultured Desulfobacteraceae bacterium
CTACACATAGGGGCACACTCTTTCCCTACACGACGCTCTTCCGATCTGGCGGTTCCGTAAACAGGAATTCGAATCTCTTTTAGCAGGTATGGCAGAGCCCCAATATGATCTTCATGGGCATGAGTGATAATAATACCATAAATCTTGTCCCGATTCGCACGAATATAATCCATGGCCGGAATAACAATATCCACGCCCAGCATATAGTCTTCGGGGAACATGAGACCGGCATCAATGAGAAAAATAACATCTCCGTACTCCACCACCATCATATTCAGACCAATTTCACCGAGACCGCCAAGGGGTATTATTTTAAGCATTGAGTCAACCTAAAGATTTATTAAGTGCGGATTGCAAACTGTTCCAAAATAGCATCTGTCTGGTCGATCAACCAGTCCCGCTGCTCCTTTGTCGCAAAACCCATACAATCGCACTTTATATTTGTTTTAATCCTCACAAGGAGTTCACAAGACAGATACGTTTCTTCCAGCATCAGGGCAAACACATGGGGGCCGCAGGATTCATGGGCTAACTGGGTAGAACTTAAAATCTTCTTATCCAGTTCAAGCCAGTAAATGCCTTCTAGGGATGCTGTTTCCAAATGTTCATCAAGATATTTTTTTAAGGTGTGATAGTCCGGAAGACCAAACCCATCTATTACATATTGTTTCATATTTTATATAATTAGCATAAATTCATTTGAATATGCAACCGGTAATAAAGGCCTAAATCTTCAGGCAGGTAATCCCGGCTTTTTCCTCAATGCACAAAAATTACCCAGCAGAACCATGGCAAGACCGATAAGCCCGGATAAATTCCAAGAATATCCCTCTACCATGGATGAAATGATCAAAGCGACAACGGGCACCACCATGATGGCATAGGAGGCCTTGTTCGCCCCAATGGATCCAACAAGGGTCAGATAGCTGCCAAAGGCGATGATAGAACCGAAGACCGACAGGAAAACAAGAGACCCCACATAGGGAATCGAAACGTTAAAGGAAAACTCTTTGCCCAGAAAAATGGCCCCTAAAATCAGAAAAAGGGTGCCGTATCCCATGCCAAAGGCATTGGCCTGGACCACTGGAATATTATTTTTTGTATTGCGCGCCGATATAATATTGCCAAAAGAGGCCAGCAACACACTTGCAAAGCCAAATACAATACCCTGCAATCCCGTTTCTGCCAGCTGAAAAGACTGAATTTCCGGCATAAAAATAAAGAGTATCCCTATAATACCTGTCAGGGCACCCACCATCATTCTTCTTTCAAGGGGCGCTCCCATAAAGATGGCCCCATTGGCAATATTAAAAAACACAATGGAAGAAAAGATCACAGCCACAAGCCCCGAGGTCAGATGAACTTCGGCAAGATACACCAGCCAATAGTTGAGGGAAAACAAAAAAAACCCCAAAATTCCCATAAAAAAATGTTCCTGCAAAGAAAATTTGAGCCGCAGCCCCCGGACTTTACAAAAAACAAACAACAAAAAAGAAGCCAAACCAAACCGATAAATAACCGACACCATGGGATCCACAGATCCCAATTGATATTTAATGGCAATCCAGGTAGACCCCCAGACAAGGACAGTAATCACATAGAGACTCAAATTCTTCATTTTATTTCCCATATTAAATCGTTGATTTCCGAGTGAGTATATATTAAACACAGGATAAAAACAGTTACAGAAAATCATAAACTCAACCATAACAGATTCTTGGTATTAGACAATATGAGGCAAACAATCAATTTCCGGTATGTGGCACTTGCCGATGAAATTCAGGCGAATATCTTGGGGGGAGTGTTTGCACCCGGTGAGAAATTGCCCTCATTGAGGAAACTCCACAACCAGTTGGGATTGAGTGTGTCCACCATCCACCAGGCCTATATAGAGCTTGAAAAACGGGGGCGTGTGGAGGCCCGGGAAAAATCGGGGTTTTATGTCAGCGTGCTTGCCAAAACTCCCCTTTGTAAGCCACCAAGGGGAAAAGAAGATACCAGACCCAGCCGGGTAGAAATCAATGCATTGGCACAAACCATTCTTTCCGACCTCCAGTCCGACGAGATTCTCCAGCTCGGAGCTGCCATCTGTTCAAAGGAACTCATGCCCATCAAACAATTGTCCCGGATAATGAAATCCATACCAGGGGATGAACTTGAGAGATGCATGGCCAACTACGACCTGTGTATTGGGTTCCTGGGACTTCGGGAAGCCTTGGCCAAACGAATGCTTGGATATGCCTGCATGATCTCACCTGAGGATATCATTACCACCAACGGCTGCCTGGAAGCGGTCAGCCTTTGCCTGAGAGCTGTGGCCAGCCCCGGCGACACCATCCTGGTTGAATCTCCGGTATTCCATTGTTTTTTGCAGCTCATAGAAGACCTAAACATGTATGTGGTGGAATTGCCCGGCTGCTCAGACAAGGGAATTGATCCGGAAAGTTTTCAGACAGCTGTCGTATCTAACCGGATAAAGGCCTGCCTGTTAAATTCAAATTTTCAAAACCCCCTGGGTTCTGTGCTTTCCAGAGAAAATAAAGAGCGCATTCTCAAGATTGCCAACACATTTGACCTACCCATTATTGAAGATGACATCTATGGGGATCTGTATTTCGGAGACAAACGCCCAACCACCTTTAAGAGCATGGACACCCAGGGAAATGTTCTGTACTGCTCCTCTTTTTCCAAAACCCTGGCCCCGGGCCTGAGAACAGGATGGACCATTCCGGGCAGGTTTAAGGACCAGGTCACGAGAATGAAGCTCAACACCCAGCTGTCCACTCCCAATATTAACCATCGGATTGTGTCCCGTTTTTTAGAGGCCGGCGCCTATGATCGTCATTTAAGAAAACTGAGGAATCAAGTCAAAAACCAGGCTTCGGCCATTGCCCTTGCCGTTGCAAACCATTTCCCGGCAGACACCCAAACCTCCTTTCCCAAAGGAGGGATGTTTATCTGGGTAGTTTTGAATAAAAAAATTGATGCCATGAAAATCTATCAAAAGGCCTATGAACACAAAATCTCCATACTTCCCGGTGTGATCTGCTCCTCATCAAACCGTTATCAACATTGCCTGAGACTAAACTGCGGCATCAAATGGAGCACAAGACTTGAAAAGGGAATCTGTCTTCTGGGCAATATAGTCAAAACAGAATACAAAAAACTATCACTTTAAAACAATATTGTTCCCATGGCGAGCCTAGGGTATGCTGACCCCTATATTATTTTAATTATTGGATGATAAAATTAGATGATAAAATTAATGGATAGACTAAGAATCTCTTTTATAGAGGAGAGCATATGACCGAAGTTTTTGATGTTGTCATTATCGGCGCCGGTGCATCGGGACTTATGTGTGCCGCCCAGGCAGGAAAACGGAAAAGAAAGGTTCTGGTCCTGGACCATGGACCCGAACCCGGACGAAAAATTCTCATGTCCGGAGGAGGCAGATGCAATTTCACAAATCAAGAGGTTCGTGCCGATCATTATATTTCTTCAAACCCTCATTTTTGTAAATCCGCCATCAGCCGGTATACTTCCATGGATTTTGTAAATCTTGTAGACAAATATGGTATATCACGGAAAGAACGCAGTCACGGCCAGCTTTTCTGCACCAACCATGCATCAGATATACTGGATATGCTGCTGGCCGAATGCCCGAAGACAAACGTTAGGATCGCCCTGAACACACCGGTAAAAAAAATTGAAAAACTATCGTTAAAACCTAAAGAAAATACGCCAGGATTTCGAGTTCATACACCATCAGGGAAAATTGATACAATCTCCCTGGTCATTGCCACGGGCGGCGTCTCTCTTCCCGGTGTGGGTGCCACACCGTTTGGTTACCAGGTGGCAAAGCAGTTTGGCATCCCTGTTGTCACCCCCCGGCCGGGCCTTGTTCCATTTACCCTGCAGCCAAAAGATAAAATAATTTTACAACCCCTGGCCGGAATTTCAGTGGATGCAAAAGTAAGCAGCTCCTTGGCTGTTTTTAGTGAGAAACTATTATTCACCCACAGAGGACTGAGCGGCCCTGTTATTTTGCAAATATCTTCTTATTGGCAGCCGGGACAATTTATTACCATTGATTTGCTTCCCTCCCACAACCTGTTGGAAAGATTGAAAAACAAACAAATATCCCACCCAAAAAAACAGGTAAAATCAATTCTTTATGAATGGCTTCCCAAACGCCTGGTAGATGTCCGCCTGGCCGCCTGCCCTGGTAACCGGCCCATAAATTCCGTGTCCCAGGATCAACTAAGCCAGATTGCCAATGCCTTTCATGAATGGCAGATCAAACCCGGTGGCACAGAAGGGAACCGAACCGCCGAAGTCACGGTCGGGGGGGTTGATTGCAACCATATTTCCTCAAAAACCATGGAAGCCAGAAAGGTTCCAGGACTCTTTTTTACCGGAGAAATTTTGGATGTGACCGGCTGGCTTGGTGGATATAACCTGCAATGGGCATGGTCTTCGGGGTTTTGTGCCGGACAATATGTTTAAACACCGGCCCTGGAAAATAACACCGCCCTCCCTCCATCGCCATACAGGGCAAACCCATGTAATTTTTTAAGAAAAAACGGATTAAACCGGCCTGGTTTATTTTTCAAATCGAAGCTGGCAGGTTTTGTGTCCGTTTGCAATGGTATCTCCCAACTCAAGTCTCCCGCCGAAACTCTTTGCAATGCCTCTGTCGCCTTCCATGGCAATATCACAAAGCCTTGCAACCTGCTCATCATTACACCCACACTTTTGCCAGGCAGCCACCAAAGGACAATACCCGAAATCTATCCATAGCGCGTTGTCAGTTGCTTTTAAAATTTTCATTTCAAATATCATTTGAGCAGGTTTGGTAAAAAGTTTCTTTTTTAGACCCTTGAAACTGCTGGTCCCGCTCAAATCCACCAGATCCTTCCCGTGCATGTTGCCGCAATCCCTGAGAGCAGGCAGCCCGACATCCTCCCAGGCAATTCCTTTTTTTTCCACCTCTTTTAATATCAGATAAAGCCATGTGGCCCGGTGTTCCAACGTCCCTCTAATGGCTTTAATAATGAAATTATTTTTTTTCGGCAAATTTGATATTTTGGACACGTTCCCTCCTGTTATTGAGTGACTGATCTGAAAAAAAACTTACAGGTCCGTTGACTATTTTTAAATATGACCAATTTTAAATATGACCAATTTTAAATATGATCCAGTTAAAATATTTTTCTTCCTTAATCATATCCTCAACCAATATTTTTTATCAGTACCATGAATTGTATTCGTATCATAGAGGATGCCCGGGTTTTGATAATCAGAAGAGCCAACTCCCCAAAGATCTGCCGGGCCGAGATTAAAAATGGCATCAAAACGTTATTTACGCCCCCCCCTTCCCAGTGGAGAAAGCTTTTTCCCCATAGGCTTCTGGGGATCGGTTATGATGTAGTTTGATCCGAAAAATACCCCTTGACATACTAAAAAAAGCTATATATAGATATCCTATAATAGACACTCTATCAAGGATTCTCCATGCCCAAAAAGACCTATCTAACTATAAATGATTTTCTTGAAACCGCATTTGACATGGTTAAAAAAAATGGTTGGAAAAGACTATCGATAACTGCTCTGGCTAAGCATATGGGGTGCTCTACTATGCCCGTCTATTCCAATTTTACTAATTTGGAAACACTCAAAGATGAGGTGGTCAAAAAAGGATGGGAACTGGTTAAGGATTATGAGTCAAAGCAATATACCGGTGATGCCTGGATTGATCAGGCGATCGGATACGTCTACTTTGCAAGAGAGAATAGCCAGCTGTTTGCGTGCATGCTCGACGGACGGAATCTTGAACTGGAACGCCGGATGCTGCAACAACATTGGGACTCTCTCACTAACCTTCTCAACGGCTACCAGGGATTCGACGGTATTAGTCAGGAACAATGCAGAGTGATACGTTACTCAAGAGCCATGTTAACCCAGGGCGTAGCCACAACGGTTAGCAAAGGATTGGGTAAACTGTTAACTGACAATGAAGTGATTGAGAAATACCTGACGGTTAGCAGTCAAGCCCTATTAGAAGGACATCTAAGAGTTTGCGATCACAGCGACGGGGAAGTACGGTTCATAGATGAACATTTCCAACCCATAGGAGATATATAACTCGGCATTATGCGTTCATTAACCGGTCCTTTCATGCTCTGCAAACAAAACGGTTAAAACGTTTCAACAGAACAATTATCCGATTTTTTTTCGGTAATCCATAAAACTATTGTTTAAGGGTGCCTGCTTTAATATTAAAGTAAACAGGGAACTGGTCTCTTAAAACTTTTAGGTCTATAGAGAAACCAAGATTTCCCAAAAGGAGAGGATCGCATGAAAAACAACGACACCAAAATCAACATGGTTCGACGTATTAAATCTTACAGAATTTTTTTCGTACTATTTCTTTTGGTCAGCATTCTGTCTTACTTTCCACTGGACCCTTTATGGGCAGCCGAGGCAAAACACGGTGGAATATTGACGTTTGGGTCAGAAAATGATTTCCGTGGGTTTGACCCATTAAAAATAAATGCGCTTAGCATCTGCGGCGCCATTGCCAGCAGCACAATACATGAACGGCTGTTTGATACAGATTCAAAAGGGAACCTGATCCCCGTACTCGGGCTTTCTGTGACACCATCAAAGGACGGAAAAAAATGGACAATAGCACTTCGGCAGGGGGTATCGTTTCACGACGGAACGCCGTTTAACGCCGATGCGGTTGTGTACAACTGGTCCCGGCTTTTAAATCCGGAAAACAAATTCAGGGGCCGCGCTTCTATTGCCCCGATCCAGTTGGTAAAAAAAATAGACGAGTTCACCGTCCAATTTGACTTGTCCCATATCTGGCTTCCATTTCCGAAAATTTTGACCGATACGCGGGCATTGTCCAGCTATATGATGTCTCCCAAGGCCCTGAAGGAGGATACCCAATCCAGAGCGCCTGCGGGCACCGGACCATTCATGTTCAAGGAATGGAAATCCGGTGATCGATTTGTAGTGGTGAAAAACCCAAATTACTGGCAAAAAGAAAAACCATATCTCGACAAAATCATTTTCAAATCCGTACCTGACCATCAAACACGCTTTGCAAGCCTGGAATCCGGACAGATTGATGTTATTTTCATGGATCGCGGGCATATTATTAAACGGGCTGAGGGAAATGATTCATTGGTGCTTTATCAAGGAGAAAGTAACGGTGCGGAAATAGCTTTACTTAACACGACAAAACCACCGCTGGATGATCCCCGAGTCCGAAGGGCCATAGCCCATGCATGGAACCAGGAAGTTTATGTCAATATGAGTTATAAAAATTCCATTCCTATAGCACACCATCCCTTTGGAAACGGGCTGTCATGCGGTGATGCAGGGTATAGAAACCATAACGTTAAAAAAGCAAAGTCATTAATTGAACAATACGGGAAACCGGTTGAAATTGAATGCATACATACCAATACGAAGCGCGGCCGGGAGTTTGGTCTTATGTTGCAACAATTTTGCAAGAAGATCGGCATCACAGTCAAAACAAAAGGGTTGGATATCTCTCCCATCGTTAAAAAGGTATTTTCAAAAAATTATCATATATCGTCCTGGCGCATCCCGCCCATGACGGATCATGGTCCTTATCTTTATAAGTACTTTTACTCAAAAAGCCGTATCAATGCCTCGGGTTATAACAATCCGAAAATGGACAACCTGCTTCTTGCCCAACAGATGGAAACCGATCCTGAAAAACGGGGAAAAATACTTTGCGATATTGCAGAGTTGCTCAACGAAGATGTTCCTATGCTATACCGAGGAGGACGTCGGATACATATCATTGCCAAAAGAGAAATTATGGGCATACCGGAAATCCGCAACGGTGTGGTTGATATATCGGATGCCTGGATTGGAAAATAAAGAAAAGGGGCGGCGCATTCCAGGCATCATTTAATCGGGATAGGTGACTTATTGAGAGACGCAATAACAACAACCGGTAAAAAATTATTCCGTCTTTTTGGGGTTATTATTGCTGTTACGGCAATCACCTTCGTCCTAGTAGATTTTTTACCCGGAAACATTGCTTATGAGATTGCCGGTGAAGAAGCCACAATGGAAGATGTTGAAGCCGTCCAGGAAGAACTCGGTTTAAATAGGCCCCTCATCATCCGATATGGGAACTGGCTGGCAGATATTGCCAAAGGGGATTTAGGGAAATCTTTCCGCACCCAGGAACCGGTCCTTGAAGCCATACTGTCCAGGCTGCCCGTTACCATAGAACTTGTGGTACTTTCTCAACTGTTTGCCCTTGCCCTTGCCATCCCATTCGGGATTATCTGTGCCTATAAACCAAGGACGATTATTGACAATACCTTAAGTTCCATAGCCTTTGCCATGCTGTCAATTCCGGTTTTTGTCATGGGAATTATTCTGATCTATATTTTTGCCATAAAGCTGCGGTGGCTACCGGCTACCGGATATGTACCCATATCAGGAGGCATCTGGGACAATCTTCGATCCTTTATCCTTCCGGCTCTCTGCATTGCCATGGTGGAATGGGTCCCATTCATGCGGGTGCTTAGAAGCGACATGATAGCCACTCTCCAGGAAAACTTTATCCTGATGGCAAAATCCAAGGGACTGCCGGCATCCCATATTCTTTTCAAACACGCTCTTCGGCCCTCCTGCCTGACGCTGATAACTATTCTGGGTATCCACATCGGCCACCTGATAGGGGGAGCTGTGGTCGTTGAAATAATCTTTGCTCTGCCCGGGATAGGCCGTCTGTTAATCGGATCCATTTTCAGCCGTGATTTTGCCATGGTACAAGGATGCATTCTCTTTATCACCATTGCCTATGTCAGTGTTAATTTTTTAGTTGACCATTTTTATACTATACTCGATCCCCGCATTCTAATATCAAGGAGTGTTTAATGATGGGTATCATGTTGAATCCGGATCAAAAAAGCAAGTTTATCACGGTCGAACCCAAATCGGTTTGGCAAAAACTCGGGGTCTCTTTCTGGCTTTCCATGATGTGGATCACCCTTGTGGTGTTTAGTGCTGTCATTGCAGATCTGTTGCCACTGCCGGAATACGATTACATTGATTGGATGAACCAGGCTTCCCCCCCGGGTTCCACCAGAAGCATTCAGCCATTAAATAGCTCCCAGGCAGAACCTGAGCCCTTTGTCTACCTTTTCGGAACCGATACCATGGGCAGGGATATTTTCACACGGTTAATATTCGGTGCCCGGGTATCACTCCTTGTGGGTTTGATCACCCCGATCATCGGCCTTTTGGTCGGCGGGATGCTGGGGATGCTGGCAGGATTTTATCGAGGACGTTTAGACACTTTTATTATGGCAGCTATGGATACCATCCTGGCTTTTCCGGGACTTGTACTACTTCTTGCCATAACTTTTTATATAGGACAGAACCTGACCAACATTATCATTGCCCTGGGATTTTTGACCATACCCTCCTTTTCGAGGGTTGCAAGGGCAAATACCCTGACTGTTTCTCGGCGGGAATTTATCCAGGCATCAAGGATGATCGGGCAGAATGATTTTTATATCCTCATCCGTGACATCCTGCCCAACATCATTCTGCCCTTGATTGTTTATGCACTTTTCGTGGTGTCATATATGATTGTAGCGGAAGGCACTTTAAGCTTTCTGGGCTTAAGTGTACCCGCTCCTGATCCCAGCTGGGGCGGCATGATTGCAGAGGGTAAAGAGGTGCTTGACCAAGCAAGTCATGTCAGTTTTATCCCGGCCATGGCACTGTTTCTTACAGTGCTTTCGTTTAATCTTATCGGAGATGCATTAAGGGGTGTTATTGATTCAAAGGACGGACAATTATGATTCGCCGGCCTGCAGGTTTGCCGCTTTTGTCCATACAGGACCTGGAAATAACAATTGCAACCGATCACGGGATTATACGGGTAGTTAACCATATCTCCTTTGATCTGCATAGAGGAAGGACCCTGGGAATTGTAGGCGAATCCGGAAGCGGGAAAAGCATCCTGTCCAAAAGTATTTTAAAACTACTGCCAAAGAATGCACAAGTATCCTGCAAATCCAGGATTTTCTTTGACGGTCTGGAATTAAATAAAATGAGCTCAAAGACCCTGAATAATGTCAGAGGCCGAAGGATTGCCATGATTTTCCAGGACCCCATGTCATCCCTGAATCCGGTGATGACCATAGGCAACCAGATTGCCGAATCCCTAATTTATCATTTTAGAATGAAAAAAAACAGGGCTCAAAACCGTTCTGTCGGGCTGCTGAAGTCTGTGGGAATTGCCAACCCTGAGCAGCGGGTCCGTCAATACCCCCATCAGCTTTCCGGAGGGCTGTGCCAGCGGGTTGCCATAGCCATAGCGCTTGCCTGTGAACCTGAACTATTAATTGCAGACGAACCGACAACCGCCCTTGATGTTACGGTTCAGGCAGACATACTGGATCTGTTGACCCAAAGGCAGGCCGAAAAAAATATGTCAATGATCCTGATCACCCATGATCTTGGCGTGGCTGCCGGCAGAGCCGATGATATTATTGTCATGTACGCAGGCAGAATCGTTGAACAGGCTCCGGCAGGGCAATTGTTTTCAACCATGCGTATGCCCTACACACAAGCCTTGATGAATTCGATTCCGCGCCTTGAAAACCCGCCACACACAAAGCAAAATTTCATTAAGGGCCAGTCCCCTGACCTGACAAACCTGCCCGGGGGATGCAGTTTTGCACCCCGCTGTTCCCGCGTGCGGAAACGATGCACCAGAAAAGAGCCTCCCCTATCATTCGACACCAGGCAAGATCATCTGTTTGCCTGCTGGTATCCTGTGTGCGGGGCAAATTGATGGAAAAAAATCTGCTGCAGGTACAGGGACTGACTATAAGGTTCAATGCTGGCCGTAAACAAAGAGTCCAGGCTGTTTCAAATGTCAGTTTTAACATTGCCAGAGGAGAGACCCTGGGCCTGGTAGGGGAATCTGGATGCGGCAAATCAACCATTGCCCGTGCAATAATGCAGCTGCCCAGGCCGACTTCAGGCCGGATCATTTTTAACGGCGAAGATTTGACCCAAGTGGGCAAAAAACGGTTAAGACAATTAAGGCCGCATTTTCAGATGATATTCCAGGACTCAATTTCATCGCTGAATCCCCGGCGCAATATTATTGACACCCTGACAGCTCCCCTTAACCTCATTGGAAAGATAAGTTGTGAAGAAAAAAAACATCGTGCCTTGGAAATGATGGTCTCGGTGGGCATTGATCCTATGGCCTGTCATCTTCGGCCGTTTCAATTTTCCGGGGGGCAGTGCCAGCGCATCCAGATTGCAAGAGCTCTGATGGCAGACCCGGAACTTCTGATATGCGACGAACCGGTCTCCTCCCTTGACGTTTCAGTTCAGGCACAGATTATAAACTTATTGGAGACTTTGAGAAAAAGCCATGGACTTACCATGCTGTTTATATCCCATGATCTTGCCGTGGTAAAGAATGTCTGTGACAGGGTGGTGGTTATGTATCTTGGGAAACTCTGCGAGGAGGCTTCTTCTGAAAAACTGTACCGATCCCATCATCATCCCTATACAAGAGCTTTGCTGAGTGCCATCCCAAATCCGGATACAGGTCTTTTGCCAAGAGTGAACATAAGAGCAGGAGACATACCGTCACCTGTTGATCCACCATCCGGGTGCAGGTTTCGCACCCGATGTCCCAGGGCTGAAAAGCGATGTGCTCAAAAAGAACCGGAGATCGGAAGAGCGTCGTGTAGGGAAAGAGTGTGCCTCTATGTGTAGA
>CAXHYW010000057.1:0-11745 GCA_964021475.1 uncultured Desulfobacteraceae bacterium
CGATTTCAGTACATTTGATTTTACCTGTCATCTGCAGTACGGATCCTGCTGCCATAAACAAGAGCGCTTTATAGATGATATGGCAGAATGCATGGGCGACAGCGCCGTTCAGGGCCAGTTCAGTACCAATACCTACCCCCACCAGCATGAATCCCACCTGGTTCATTAGGCTGTATGAGAGTACCCGCCGGATATCATTTTCAAGAACAGCGTAGAAAATGGGTATGGTGACCATTAATGCCCCTATAACAATGAGCAGGTCTGTGCCGGGAAAGGTTCTGATGAGCAGGTAAATGGCCGATTTCGTAGTGAATGCGCTTAAAAACACCGTGCTTGTCGGGGTTCCCATGGGATAGGCATCCGGCAGCCAGGAATGAAGGGGTATGGCTGCGGCATTCAGGGCAATCCCAATAAAGATAAACCATGAGGCCGGATTTTCCAGCCCGATATAGTCAAAGGAAGTGGTACCGGTCCTTTGGATGTAAAAAACAATCCCGGCCAGCAGAATCAGGCCCCCTAACACATGGACCATAAGATAGCGAAATCCGGCGTCTCTTGCGGCCTTGGTTCTTGGGGCAATGACCAGAAAAGTTGAGGCAATGGCCATGATTTCCCAGAACAGGTAAAGGGAAAGCAGGTCCCCTGCCATGACCACCCCTAAGGTGGATCCGGCATAAACAAGACTTGCTACCTGCTGAAGGTTGTCCTTGACCTTTAGGGCATAGAGCACCCCGATAAAGGCCATGATAGTGAATATGATTAAAAAAATTCTGGAAAGCCGGTCCACCCTGCCAAGGATGAGATCAAAACCGGAAAACTCAACAATCCAGAAATTTCCCATGGGCAGGTTGATCACAAGGAAAAAAGCAATGGTCGGCAAAAAGAGCATGTAGCATTTTCTTAGGTTACCGCGTAAAAACGGAATGAGTATAGCGCCGAATATCAGGATAAGTGAAGGTGGGGGAAGTAGATTAGTCATCATAGTAATCCTCTTCTCGCATAAGTAGTTTTCTCAAGAGTTTGGCAACAAAGATAAGGGTGACATAGGAAATGAATCCAAAAACCGCATAAAATCCGAAAAAATGTGCCACAGAGAATTCTGCGTGCATGTCCACAAAGGCTTCGGCAATGAGAATGAGAACAAGGGCGACGAAAAAGCCTTTTTGGAGGCGGCGTATATTTTCAGGCTTGTCAAAAATTGTTAATTCCTTTTTCATTTTCAAGTCCTTTCTCAAGTTAGATTAGTTCAGATGGGCAAATATATAAATGAAGTAGACGATAGCCATACCAAGAATGATGTGAAAAGCTGTTCTGAATCCCGGAGTCTCACCGTGCTCCAGAACTTCCCATTTCTTGTTATTGATTTTTTTAATCGTTTTCATAGATGTTTTCCTTTATCTGTTTAGCTCGATAGAAAGGGGGGGGGGGGCTTTGCAAGGCTCCCTTTTTGTCACCAGTCCCACCAGGGGAGAGGGCCGTGTTTTGGCCGCAGCAATTGGGTCAGCTGACATGCGCATGCAGTAGCAAAATTAAGGCATTTGGAGACATTTCTGCCAGATCTGTTCAAATACGGTTTTCCTTTGCTAAGAAAAATAATCAGACGATAAAAAATTGGCAAGCCCCTAATCCGGTAGGGTAGACAGGTTTTCTTTTAACGTCCTGTGGAACTGCTATTTTAGGTGTCAGTTTGCTTTGAAAAGGGCGTCCTCTTTTTGAATAAAGTTTGGAACAAGGAATGGGTTTAACGGTTTTGGGTGTAAGGTGTTGGAAAGGAAATTTGCGCAGTGGGTGAATTTTGGAAATAGAATCGTACAGGTATGGAAGAGAGGTGAGAACAATGATGCTGGAAGTGAACAATAAGGGCGTAGCTTCGCCCTGTTAATTCCATGGGAATCAAGTCTTAAATGATATGTATATATTCATATAAGAGATTATAGAAAAATTCAATCCGTAAAAATAAAAAATCTTGCGGTCATCTTGCTATCTCTATTGGGTTTTTTGTATCGGTGTGGTCATACACATAATAATGTACATTTTTACCTTCTCTGACAGGATTCTTTTGGGGGGAGGGAGAACGATGCATCGGCAATATAAAATTCTTTTTAATGGCTACAGCCAGACAGGCAGCAGTGCCAACAAATGTCGCTCCAAGGCATAACGCCGCAATGATCGCGGGAGATATGATCATGATTTTCTCCTTCAGGTTTAGCAAACAAATATACCACACAAAAAATATTGAAAATACTTCATTTCCAGATAGGAGTCAAAGGAAAAAATAGGTAAGTGAAAACTAATTTTTTTAAAAGGGTTTTGCTGTTCCTCAAAAAATTAGGGGAAATCGGCGATGATTTTGGGAATGTTTTTTTATTTCTTCCAAAATTCGGGAACAAAGAGAATAATCACGGTATAAATTTCAAGTCTTCCCAGGAGCATACACCAGGCCAACAGCCATTTGCCCAAGACCGGCAGATGGGCAAAATTTTCAGCCGGGCCCACCGTTCCAAACCCTGGACCAATATTGCCGATGCAAGAAGCCACCGCCCCTATTGCTGTGAGCATATCAACCCCCATGCTGGCAAGTAATATCGTGGAGACAAAAAACAAGAGCATGTACAATGCCAAAAATCCCATGATGGATCGCAAAACACTATCTGGAATGACGGTGTTGTTAATCCTTACCTGACTGATACTCCGGGGATGGATCAGTTTGAACAGCTCCCTGTAGCAATATTTGAAACAGACAATAATCCTGGCACATTTCATCCCGCCTCCGGTGGAGCCGGCAGAGGCACCAATGAACATGAGGGCAAATAGGATTATCTGACTGAATCCTGAGAACCGTTCATAATCTGCTGTGGCAAATCCAGTGGTCGTAATAATGGAGGCTACCTGGAAGAGTGAATACCTGAAGGCGTCTTGAATGGATGTGTAAACAGACCCGTAAATATCCCAGGTGATCACCAGGGTACAGAGCAGGACCAACCCGATGAAAAACCTACATTCAGCGTCTTTCCAGAATGCCAGGGTTTTCCCCCGGAGCATTTGGTAATGCAGGGAAAAATTGATGCCCGCCAACAGCATGAACACCACAATTACATAATCAAAATAGGCAGAGTTATAATGGGCTAGTGAGGCATTTTTCGGTGAGAACCCGCCCGTGGGGAGGGTGGTGAGGGCATGGCAGACAGCGTCAAACAGGGGCATGCCCCCGGCCAGAAGAAAAATGATTTCAACAAAGGTCATACCGGCATAGACCATCCATAAAATTTTAGCGGAATCACTGAGCCGGGGCGTCAGTTTGTCCGGTACCGGGCTTGGCACCTCCGCCTTGTACAGCTGGATACCGCCGACTCCCAAAAAAGGAAGAATGGCCAAAGAGAGCACGATGATACCCATACCCCCCAGCCATTGGATAAAGCTGCGCCAGAATAGAAGGCTTGGGGCCGTTCCCTGGATATTGGTCATGATGGATGATCCGGTTGTGGTAAACCCGGACACTGATTCAAAAAAAGCATCTGTAAAACTTACGAAATCAGGTGAAAAATAAAAGGGGAGGGCACCGAACAGTCCGATGGCAGTCCAGCCAAGGGCTACAACCGCCATCCCTTCTTTCTGATTGATATAGGCGTCATCTTTATGTTTTATGGACAGCATCATGAGAATCAGACCCGCCCCAAGCGTAATACCAATGGATTTGATGATGCCGACAAGTGCTAGGTCTTTATAATAAAAACTGCACACCAGGGGGACTGTCATGGCAAGACCTGTGAAAACAAGTAGAATCCCGATAATCCGGGAAATAAAGGGCCAGCGCATCAGAAAAAATTCAATTTAACGGTCAGCAGTTTTTCAAGTTTTTTCACCGCCTGTTTTATGGCAAAGAAAATCAGTCTATCTCCCGGTGTGACCACACTCAATCCCGAAGGGATCATCACCTGTCCGTTTCGCATGATTGAGACCAGGATCGCCCCCTTGGGAAAGGAAATTTTTCTAAGAGGTTTGTCGGTGATATCCGAGGTTTCCATGGCAATGGCTTCAATAAATTCTCCTCGTTCTCCCAATATGGAGATATCTGAAAGGACATTTCCCTGTCTGACATCCTTGAGGATGGAACTGACAGCCGATAACCGGGGGCTCACCACTTTTTCGATGCCGATGGTGGCAAGCAGGGGATAATAACTTGCTTTTCCGATTCTCGTGACCGCATTTCGAACCCCCAGGCTTTTGGCCAGTAAACTGACCAGAATATTTGTCTCATCATCGTTGGTGACACAAACCACCACGTCACTTTGTCCGACATTCTCTTCCAGGAAAAGTTTCTGGTCCGATGCGTCCCCATGGAGGATTACGGTTTTATCCATTTGTTCGGACAGGGTATGGCAACGCTTCAGGTCTGCTTCAATGATTTTTGTTTTTATCCCGTCCTGTTCAAGGAGCTTTGCCAGCCTGGCGCCAATACGTCCGCCACCGATGATCAGGGCATTTTGAATGGTTTGTTGTTGAATCCCGAATAATTTTAAGGTTTTTTCAAGTTTTTCAGCCTCACAGACAAAATAGACCAGATCTTGGGCTTCAATCCGATGGGTGCCCCGGGGAACAATTACTTCGTTGTCCCGGATGATAGCGGCAATCAGGGGGCGGTCTTCGCCAAAGTTATCATGGAAATCGATCAGTCGCATCCCGGCAATGGGGGAATTTTTTTTGAGCCGGAGACCCACATATTTGATCTTCCCGTCAGCAAAATGTCCGATGTCCTGGGCATCGGGAACATCCATGAGTTTCCGGATGGTGTTTACCACCTCAATTTCCGGGTTGATCACGGTATCGATATGGGGAATTTGATTTTTAAAGCTGTCATGGTAGGCGTCAAAGTCTGAATTTCGGATCCGTGCAAGTTTCTTGGTGGTGGGTGATAATAAATTGGTCACCAGGCAGGCAACCAGATTGATTTCATCACTGTCCGTGACCGCCAGAAGAATATCGGTATCCTTGATTCCGGCTTCCAGGAGAATCGCAGGGCTGCTTCCGGAACCGGTGATGACCTGAACGTCAAGATCTTCAGAAATATGTCGGCAGGCATCGGAATCCTGGTCGATGACCACCACCTGTTTATTCTCCGAAGCCAGTCGGTTGGCAATATTGTAGCCCACCTCACCCGCACCCACAATAATGATTTTCAAATTTACTCTCCTGCCATATTAATAAAAACTTGCTGGCAACTTACTAAATATGGAAAAGATAGTCAATTATCGCCTTTTTCCCCAGCAATTTGCGGTCCTATAACTTATGGTACCACCGGAAAACAATTCATGTTTAATCATAAACCCGGCAGGTCAATGGGGTGATGGCAGTGCGCACATCCCAATCGATCGTCCCTATCGATCATAAATTGGATAGAAATTTCCAAAATGTTTAGAAAATAAATAGTTGACAAAATTCTTTGATTCCGTCTTATTATACTATTAAACGCATCAAATCTAAAGAAAGCAAACCTACGAAGAGATATTTTCCAATGTCACAAGTAGCCAAAGTATGTGCTGCTAGTTGCCCAACCTTGCACCGGTGGGTTTCTGCTGGAAAAATTATTGAGATAAAAAAATCTAAATACTAAAGGGGAATTTAAAATGGGCCACTTAACTGATACAATGGAGCAGGCCGTAAAGGCAATCACGATTAAAACCGGTAAGTATCTGACCTTTTCGTTAAATAAGGAAGAGTATGGTATTGGCATCTTAAAAGTAAAAGAGATCATCGGGATGATGCCAATAACCACTGTTCCCCGAACCCCTGAATTTGTAAAAGGCGTTATCAATTTACGGGGAAAGGTAATCCCTGTCATGGATCTTCGATTGAAATTCTCCATGGAAGCAATTCCCTATTCAGAACGTACATGTATTATTGTCGTAGAGATTGAGTCACAAGATTCCACCGTACTTATTGGTATTGTGGTGGACGCCGTATCCGAGGTGATGAACATCAAAGAAGAAGAGATTGAAGAAACCCCAGCCTTTGGTACCAGACTGAACACAGATTACATCCTGGGTATGGCAAAAATGGAAGGCAGGGTTAAAATTCTGCTGGATATCGACAAAGTATTAAGTTCCAAAGAGATGGAGGCGCTGAAAAAAACAAGTTAAAAATTTAAACGATCATTACCAGGGAGAAAAAAATGTTTAAAAACATGAAGATTGGTTTAAAAATCAGTGGCGGTTTTGGACTTGTTTTGGTGTTATTGTTAATCGTAATGGGGATTTATCAGTTTGTTGTTCAAACAACAACAACGGATTTTCAAAATCTTTTGGATGAAGAACTTGCAATTACAAATCATGCGGATGAGATCACGGAGTTGATGCTTCAATGTCGGCGAAATGAGAAAGATTTTTTAATTCGCTTGGATAAAAAATATGCAGTCAAACTTGAAGAAAATGTAAATAAACTGATTAGTGAGGCTTACGAAATTGTAAAACTTGGTAAAAATTTAGATAAACCGCAAGCGGTTGATCAGGCATCCCTGGTCATTACCAATGCAAACACTTATCTTGAACTATTTAAACTATTGGTTGCCTCATGGGAAAGCCAGGGTCTTGATCCTAAATCAGGATTGCAGGGAAAATTCAGAGAGGCCGCCCATGCGCTTGCATCAGATGTCAAAGACCACCAGATTGATGATCTCAATGTCGCTTTTCTTCAGATGAGACGGTATGAAAAAGACTTTATCCGTACAAAGAGCGATAAATATAAACAAAAGTTTTTTAAACGCATTAACACCTATAAAAAGCTGTTGGAAAAAAGCACGTGTGAAAAGAGTTCAAAACAAACCCAACTCACAGCATTATCCTCATATGAGACAAATTTTGGCAAATTTCTTGCCGATGAGAACTCCCAGGACCAGATATACGAGATCATGCGATCACAAGCCGCTGTTATGGAAAAAGCCATAATCGATGTTCTTTTTTCCGATGCAAAGGCACTTGTCTTAGATATACGCAAGAACGAAAAGGATTATTTGCTTCGTGCAGATGAAAAGTATGTCACGGCGACACTGGCTTCCATAAACAATTTGTTAAATGCCATGGAAAAAACAGAGATATTAAAAGAACATGTTGATGCCGTAAAAACCAATTTAGACAAATACAAAATCGCGTTTGAGAGCCTGGTTGAAGAAAAACAGAAGAATATTGTTTTAACATCAAAAATGCGTGAAGCGGTTCATAAAATCGAACCCATGGTGGAAACCTTGCACAATAATACAGAAACTGAAGGTGATCAAAAGATTGTTACAACCATAATAAAAACAAAAAGAATGGCAACACTGGCTATGTCCATAGGAATCGGTGCATTGCTTATAGGTGTTTTATTGGCATTTTTTATTACCCGGGCCGTCACAAAACCGATCAACCGTATTATTGAAGGCCTTAGCGATGGGGCCAACCAGGTGGCGTCTGCATCTGGCCAGGTATCGTCAGCAAGCCAGTCTCTGGCTGAGGGTTCTTCGCAACAGGCAGCATCTATTGAAGAAACATCCTCTTCGATGGAAGAAATGTCATCCATGACCAAGAAAAATGCAGATAACGCAGGCCAGGCAGATGCTTTAATGAAGGAAACAAATCAGGTGGTAATCAATGCCAATGAATCCATGGACCAGGTTATCAAGTCCATGGATGATATTTCAAAGGCAAGTGAAGAAACATCCAAAATCATAAAAACAATTGATGAGATTGCTTTCCAGACCAATCTGCTTGCATTAAATGCTGCTGTGGAAGCTGCGCGCGCAGGCGAAGCAGGGGCCGGATTTGCTGTGGTAGCGGATGAGGTCAGGAATCTTGCAATGAGAGCGGCTGATGCAGCAAAAAATACAGCAGAATTGATTGAAGGAACCGTTAAAAAGGTTAATGATGGTTCTGAACTGGTTTCAGCCACAAATGATGCTTTTAGTAAAGTAGCCGACAGTTCAGCTAAGGTAGGAAGCCTGGTGGCAGAAATTTCTGAAGCCTCCAAGGAGCAATCCAATGGCATTAATCAAGTAAATATTGCTATTGCGGAGATGGATAAGATTGTCCAGCAAAATGCTGCCAACGCTGAAGAAACAGCTTCAGGATCTGAAGAGATGAGTGCACAGGCAGAGCAGCTAAAAGAGTATGTCGGTGAGCTTGTTGCTTTGGTAACCGGACGTCGGAATCAAGGGATAACGGGTGCCTATCATCAGCAATCAAAGACAGTCACTTCAAAATCACAAAAGCCCGGGAATAAAAAAATGTTGGCAAAGCATAATAACGAAATAAGACCGGATCAGGTGATTCCGTTTGATGATGAAGATTTTAAGGATTTTTAATAATTTTCAGTTGAATCGGCACAGGGTAAGCTTTTACCCTGTGCTCCAGCAAAAGTGTTCCTTTTACAGCAAATTGGACACAAAGGCAGCCCACATTTTTGTTTTACCCTATTTTTTTATGTCAAATAATTCCTGTAATATAGCGAAGTTGCAAAGAATTTAGGCGTAACATGATGCTGTAGAACTTAACCGCAATCCGAGGGTGTTTTTCCACAAGTACCTGACGTTGTTTATTGGTGAGGGAAAGGAGCTCGACATTCTCAATGGCTCTTAGCGTGAGATTGCGTGGATAGGGGTCAAGGGCATCAAACCCGATCGCACGTTTTTCACCAATTATATTGTCTTTGGGGTCGGGAAAGATGTGCCTGCCTTCACGGGTGATCTCCAAGCGGCCTTCAAGTATTGTGGCGAAAAAGTTGGCGGGTGTTCCTTCTTCAAATACCAGTTCTCCTTTTTCATACCAGCGATGCTCCATGAGGCTTGCCAAAATACTGATCTCCTTATAAGTAAACTCACCACTATTTGGCATGGCATCCAATTGATCCACCCTGCAAGTTTCTATCTTCATTCTTTCTTCCTTATCCCATCATTTGATATAATTTTTTAATGATCTTATATCTCTTAACACGATACCACTCCAAGGAAAATAGCTGTAAAAATAATCCGAGGCTAATTATTGACAACCGGTAAAAATTAGGCCTATATGCAAAAAATGAAAAAGGGACTTCGCTTTAATTAAATCTTTAGTCTACATGGAAGGGTGATACCTTTCTTACACGCTGGGCAATATGCTTAAAGGGGGGATTAACATGGCGGATATGCTGGTCAAATTATACGACATTCCAGATCCAACACCGCAGGTCAAGGGGCTTTACAAAAAAGGGATTCTCATTCGAACAGCCAGGTCCTACGAAAAACACATCGTTGTCCAATGGGTAAGCAATTTTTTTACCCAAGGGTGGGCAAGTGAATGTGAGGTGGCTTTCAGCAATCATCCAATTTCCTGCCTAATCGCCACAAAGGCGGGAGAAATTATAGGCTTTGCTTGTTATGATAGTACCTGCAAAAATTTTTTTGGCCCCACAGGGGTGGCTGAAATAGAGCAAGGTCATGGAATCGGTAGGGCCTTGCTATTGTCCTGCCTTAATTTAATGGCAGCCAATGGCTATGCCTATGCCATCATCGGTGACGCAGGTGTTCCCGATTATTATACCCGGGCGGTTGGCGCAACAACAATTTCTGGATCCTTCCCGGGGATTTATGGGGATACATTGATTCAAAAGAGCTAGACAAACCAGGGCAGGAAAAGCTATCAACACTGGGTGAGATTTAAGAGGGATCGGCCATGGTTTGTTGGGCCAGGGTCATGAACGCTTTCAACAGGGGGGAACACCATTTCTCCGAATGCCAGAGCATGAGTACGGGGATTTGATAATCGGGGCGGTTCCATTTCAGGACTGCAAGAGATCGAGTTTCCAGCGCTTTTGCCACGGCGATTTCAGGGCAGATCGTGATCCCTATCCCTCTTTTAAGACAGCCCCTCAAGCTGTTGGCGCTGGAAAATTCCAGAATTTTCGGTGTGATGTTTCGTTTTTCGAGCGACCGCTCAAAGGATCTGCGGTAACTTCAGTCGGTTTTTGGTAAGAGCAGGGTCTGGCCTGAAAGGTCCTGGTAGGTGACCTTTTCTTTTCTGGTAAAGGGATGGGAAGGGCCGGATGCTAGGATTAAACGTTCGGTTTTCAGCAGTTTGATATTGACGTCCTTAAAATGGACGGCATCGGCCATTAAAAAAGCCAGGTCGATGCGGCCGGAATTCAGCTCCTCCCGAAGTTTCAGGTCGGAACAATTGATGAAAATCAGCTTGACCTCGGGGTGGTGATGATGGAATTGTTCCACTATGCTGGGCATATAGGCAGTTGCCAGGGTCTCTGGAACCCGGATGGTCAAACTGCCTCGGGCCGGGCTTTCTCCAGACACTTCCGAGCGTATTTCCTTGGTCATCTCTTCCATTCGCCGGGCATATTCATAAAGAGCGCTGCCGGCATCTGTGATCAGAACCCTTCGGCCAATGCGATCAAACAGCCGGACCTCAAGTTCCTCCTCCAGGGCCTTGATCTGGGCGGATACCGATGACTGGGCCATGAAAAGCAGTTGGGCGGTTTTGGTAAAACTTTGATTATCGGCCACGGCCCGGAAGGTTTTCAGCTGGCGAAATTCCATTCTTTTTTCCTTGTTTTTTTTTCCATCATTTTTACCGATGGATTCCATCGAAACAAATCGTTGGACGCGATTTATGAAATAGTTTAATCGACTATACAGATAAAAACAAGAATTAAAATTTTGGGTATAACTAGGTAACAACTGGGTCAACAGTCGGAGAGAAGGAAGAATTTCCCATGGAAGAGAAAAGAGCGGAACAAGGGATAGAACAAGGGATGGAACAAGAAATTTGTGACAGGGCAGGGGAGTATTTTGGCAATGGCTATCATTGTGCCGAGGCCGTGGTTGCGGCTGTGCTTGCGGGAATGGGACAAGAGGCATCCATGGCAATTGCCCATGCCACCGCTTTTGGAGGAGGATTTGGTAAAACATATGAGGAGACCTGTGGGGCTCTGTCCGGAGCGATGATTGTCATCGGCCATTTGCATGGCCGGCGGGAGTTAGGGGACAACTGGGAGGTTCCCGCGGAGCTTGCGGCAGCTATCCGGCAAATGTTCATGGATCGATTTGATACCACCCATTGTAGGTCCCTGAGGGAAGCATTCGGTGATGAAGCCCAGATGGATCAGTGTCGCAATATTGTTCGGCATGTGACCTGTGACCTTGTGGCGCTGTTGGAAATATCGCCCCGACCATTACGCGTTTCCGAACGATAGCCACTAAAAGCTGTGGTTTGACCTTATTTCAGATAAAAAAGGGTCAGGGTTTGCGCATAACAGGCGGGTTTTTTTTCGTCTTCGATTTCAACGGTGTGGTTGGCTGTGGTCAGGATTCGGCTACCGCGTTTTTCCTGAAGATCCCCCAGAATGATTCTGTCCCTGATCCGGGAGCCCACCTTGACCGGAGACAGGTGGCGAAGTTTGTTCATTCCGTAATAAATGCCCATGACAGCCCCCTGGGGGACTGCCATGAAGGTTTCATGGAAATGGGTGAGTAGGGAAACAATCAGTCCCCCCTGGGCAATGGTTTTTCCGAAAAATCCCTGTTTGGACGCTTCAACATCCACATGGCACCAATGGTTGTCCAGGGTGCAGTTGGCAAATTGGTTGATTCGTTTTTGATCAATGGAGAACCAGTCGGACAGGCCGATCTCTTTGCCAAGCGTTGCTTTCATTGCGTCCAAAGATAGAATCTGCATGAAGCGTATCCTTTTTGCCTTTGGGTTTTTGGTGCTATTCCCCTTTAAATACGGG
>CAXHYW010000058.1:0-11738 GCA_964021475.1 uncultured Desulfobacteraceae bacterium
GAAATCACCCAAAAAGGATATCCAGGGGCCGCTTATTTCAAGTCCTATTTCAAGTCCTATTTCAAGTATTCTTTCAACTGCCTTGGAAAAAAAAATCCCAACAGATCCGCCCGGATTCTCCTCCAGGAACACTTAACCTTTGACCACCCTTTGTTTGCATTAAAAAATTTTACCTCCATGGACAAGGGAGAGAAAGAAACCATTCAAATTTTTTGTAATCTGACCCGCTTTGGATTGCCCGGGGCTAATTCCCAAGATCCCAAAACAAAAGATTTTATCCTGGTGGATGACGGCCAAGCAGCAAGGTTTTGCCAGGCACAGCAGATTCCCTTTATAAATAGTCTTCTGATTCCCAAAATTTTTTGGTATTCTGGCGTCATGGACCCAAAAACGTATTTAGAAAAAACAGACGAATTGTGTACGCTTGGCAGATACTCTCAGAAAATCATGGAAAGGGCCCGACAATTTTCCCAAACGGATTTAAGCTATTTTATGGAGAGAAAATCACATGGTTGATGATCAGAAAGACCCTGATTTATGGGAACAAAAGGCCAGGGCCTTTGTAACCCGATCCCACCACCACTTATGGGGTAAAAACAATGAAGATCCCCAGGTCTTTTTGTTCCACCAAAACCTGACCAACCAGTTTGTCAAACAGATGCACCTGGGCTGGAACAAACATGGTCAGGAAAGAACCCTGGAAAAATGGGGGTTAGAAAACATTGCCACAAAAGACCACCCCCTGCCAGACAAATTGTTTCTCCCCCCGGGTATCGTGGTTCCTTATATAGTGGAAAAGAAATTAATCTCTGTGTTTATCCACCCATTGGATCCGTCGGCCGCCACCTTTTTGGTTCCGGGAAGTTCCGAGAATTCCCTCCTGCTGGGAAATCCAAAGGCCCCCATCAAAACGGTTGAAGGCCTGTTCGAGGGCCTGCGCCTTTTCCAGGAAGAAAACAAATTCCAGTGCATCAGAATACGACCCCGACTCCTGGACCCCTTGGTTTAATACCGTTTTCCCCTTATTGAATGGGAAAAAGCAAAACTTTTTTTCTCTTTCTGATATTGACCACCAGAATCCCTGCCACAACAAACCCGATGGCTGCCAACAGATGAGGGGTCACCGGTTCTTTTAATATCGTCACCCCCAGAAAAACCCCGGAAAGGGGAATAATAAAGATAAAGGAATGCAGGGCGGTGGCCCCGAATCTTTGGAGCAGGGTGTTCCAGGCGACAAATCCAAAGGCGGTGGAAACAAGAGATTGAAACAACAAGGCCTTAACAACCGTCGGTGTGACAGACAAAACCATGGGATCATCCCATAGCACTCCTCCCAAAAAAAGAAAGGGAATGCCGAATATCATGGGGTAGAGCACAATCTGAACCACATGGAATCCATGGATAATTCGTTTGATAAAAACCGCAGAGGTTCCCCAGCAAAGAACGGCACAAAGAATTAAGATATCCCCTTTTTGTAAATCTGAATTCAGGCTCGGTTCATCAAAGAAAAGCAGCAGCACCCCGATAAATCCCAGGCAAATCCCCGCACTTTTCTTTAGGGTAATTTTGTCCCCGGGAATAAAAAAATGGGCCAGAATCAATACCACAAAAGGAAGCACATTGGTGATCAGGGCGCCGTGGGATGCTGTTGTGTTGGAAAACCCCAGATGAAATAAAGAGAGCTGACAGGTAAACAGGCAGGATTGAATCAGGATTGGCATCCGTTGGCCCCGGTCCAGGGCCAGGGGGATTTTTTTGTACCAGGCCCACAAAAGAAGGGCTATGGTTGCGATACTAAAGCGAATACCCGCCGAGGTAAACGGCCCCAGTCCGGTAAAGCCCAATTTCATGGCCACCCCGTTACCCCCGAAAAGAAGGCATAAAAAAACAGTAAACACCGTGGCCCGAACGGTCATGTCTGCGCTTTTCACCCGAAGACTCCATTAAAATATCAATGCCATTGTACTTGGCAGCCAGCCCGGTAGAACCCGCCCAAGAACACAAAAAAAGAAGGATACAGAAAACCCAAGGGAAGGTAAACCCAAAATTTGTTGAAACCGGGTGACTAATTTTGACAAACCATGAAAACTTTTGTAATACTCTGTTCTTACCATCACATTAAGGATAATAAATGAATAAACGGCTGGGTATGGTTATTTTTCTCTGGATTTTAGCACTGGGTATCTCCTTTTCATTGGGTGTTATCTCGGCAAAAAATAACAGAGACACCATGCTATTCAATACCGCCCAGACATTTTTTAATCAGGTGGTGGTAACCCGGGAATGGAATTCCTCCCACGGCGGGATTTATGTGAAGGTCACAGAAGAAACCCTGCCCAATGCTTTTTTACAAGACCCCGAAAAGAATCTTGAAACAAAGATGGGGGTTCTGACCAAAATTAATCCCTCCTACATGACCCGACAGATTTCAGAATTGACAGACGCCCAAGACCGTGTAAGGTTTCACATGACCAGTCTTTTACCCATTCGACCTGAAAACCGGCCCACCCCCTGGGAGGAAAATGCCTTGTTGGCCTTTAACCAGCAAGAAATCACTGAAACCTATGAATTAAACCCCGGGAACACACCTGTTTTTCTCTATATAAAAGCACTGAAGGCCGAGGCCTCCTGCCTCAAATGCCATACCACCCAAGGCTACCGGCAAGGGGATATCCTTGGCGGTATCTCTGTCAGCCTGTTTGATATACCTTCAATCAATTTATTTCCAGTCCTTCTCATGCATCTTACCGTGGGTTCCCTGGGATTGTTTTTCATCTTGTTTTACGGCAGAAAACTGGTAACCGCCTATGAAACCATCCACCACCAGGCCTTGTTTGATGCATTGACCCAGATCCCCAACCGACGGCATTTTAACCAGAAGATAGCGACTGAATTCAGCCTGAGCCAACGATCGGGAACCCCGGTTTCCATTATCATGGCCGACATCGATTATTTCAAACGATATAATGATGAATACGGCCATTCCCAGGGAGATGCCTGTCTTAAAGAGGTGGCCGATGCGATCCGTAACGCCCTGGGCCGACCCGCTGATTTTTGTGCCCGGTTCGGGGGGGAAGAATTTATCATTATCCTCCCGGATACCATGGCCCATGGAGCCCTGCACATTGCCAAAAAGATACAACAAAACCTCCATGACTTACGCATTCCCCACAAAGGATCAAAGGTTCAGTCTTTTGTAACCCTGAGCATGGGAATTGTCACGGAAACCGCCTCAAAAACCACAGTGTCGAGGATCATAAAAATGGCGGATATAGCCCTTTACCAGGCCAAGGCAAAGGGCCGGGACCGGATGGAAGTTTTCATTGACGCTTTAAGCGATGGCGCCGAAATCAATATGATCAGATAATTTTGTATACCTTAAGGAGACACGAATGAAGTTTAGAGGATTTTTTATATTTTGGGTGGCTTGTATGGCAATGCTGCCTGCCCAGGCCCTTGCCAAAGCGCCCATAAACGTTTATGTCAGCATCCTGCCCCAGCAATATTTTGTTGAAAAAATTGCCGGAGAATATGCCAACGTTCAGGTTCTGGTGAAGCCCGGGAAAAATCCTTCCACCTATTCACCCTCACCGGATCAGATCAAACGCCTGACAACAGCTGATATCTTTTTTCGAATAGGGGTTCCATTTGAAAATGGGTTTCTACATAAAATTAAGGCAATTTCAGGTACCATTCAAATTATTGACACAAGAAAGGGCATTGTGCTTCGTGAAATGGAATCCCATGATCATGACCAGACAAATCATCTTGACAAACAAGACCCCACCGGCAAGGATCCCCACATCTGGATGAGCCCTTTGCTGGTAAAAATACAGGCTAAAACCATGGCAGCGGCATTGATGGGATTTGATCCGGAAAACAGCAGCACCTATGCGCAAAACCTTAAAGAATTTCTCCGGGATCTGGATGGACTTCATAAACGGCTGACAACCACCCTGAGCCCCTTTCAAGGGGAGACGATTTTTGTGTTCCACCCGGTTTTCGGATATTTTACAGACACCTATGGGTTGAACCAGATGGCCATTGAAACCATGGGAAAGGCCCCCAGGGGAAAACAGCTGTCCGCCATTATCAAAAAGGCGAAATTAAACAAAACCCGGGTGCTTTTTGTCCAGCCCCAGTTTGACCAGCACGCCGCCCAAAAGATTTCCACTGCCATCAAAGGCAGTGTTGTTTCCATTGACCCCTTGGCCTTTGATTATCTGTCCAACATGGAAACCATTGCCCGGACCATCGGGTCTAATTTGCCCCACTAAAAAAAAGGTCCAGGAAAAGAGGGCCCGCTAAAAGAAAGGTCCATTAAAATTAAGGAAAATTTATGACCATTGCCCCTGACATCACTTTTGAAAACATCTCGTTTTCCTACCATAAAAGACCGATACTTGAAGAAGTGAATCTCCAGATAATCAATGGAGAATTTGCCAGCATTGTCGGACCCAACGGGGGCGGTAAGACCACCCTTCTCAAACTGATGCTGGGATTAATCAAACCCACCACCGGAACGATCCGGATATTTGGGGCCCCACCGGAACAGGCCCGGGAGAGAATTGGGTACATGCCCCAATACGCCCACCTTGACATGAATTTTCCAGCCACCGTCATGGATGTGGTGCTCATGGGAAGGCTTGGCAAAAAAAAGCTCTGGTTTTCCAAACAGGACAAAGAAAAAGCCCTCACAGCTATAGATGAGGTGGACATGGCACCTCACATCCACTCAGGGTTCAGCGAATTATCCGGGGGCCAGAAGCAGCGGGTTTTGATTGCAAGAGCCTTATGCAGCGATCCGTCCATCCTTCTGCTGGATGAGCCCACTGCCAATGTGGACCATGAGACAGAGGAAAACCTGTTTTCCATTCTCCAGAAACTGAACACCCATATGACCATCCTGCTGGTCTCCCATGATCTGGGTTTTGTCTCAAAATATGTGAAAAGTGTTATCTGTGTAAACCGCCAGGTGGTCATCCACCCCACCACAGAGATGGATGGGGCCCTGATCAAGGATATCTACCACGGGGATCTGAAAATGGTCCGCCACGACCACCGCTGCAGTGAAGGAGGCCATTGCCATGATTGAGTTTTTCAATGCCCTGGCCGACCCGGACAACCAGTTTTTACAATTGTCCATGATAATGGGAGGTCTTGCCTCCATCGCCTTTGGCATCATCGGCACCTTTGTCACCACCAAACGCATCGGCTACCTGGCCGGGGCCATTTCCCACTCTGTTTTCGGCGGCATCGGCCTTGCCCTGTACCTCCAGGTGAGGATGGGATTTACCTGGGCAGACCCCCTTTATGGGGCTATTTTTGCCGCAGTCCTGTCGGCGCTGATTGTGGGATTTGTCAGCATTTATGCGAAAGAAAGGGAAGACACCATCATCGGAACCCTTTGGGCCGTGGGCATGGCCGCCGGGATTCTCTTTATCGACCGAACCCCGGGATATTTCAACCTGACCTCCTATTTGTTTGGAGATATTCTGCTGATTTCCACCCGGGATCTTATATTTGTGATCTGTCTGGATATTGTTGTGGTCGGGGTTTGCGTTCTATTTTTCAATCGGTTTTTCGGGGTATGCTTTGACAGTGAATTCACGAAACTTCGGGGAATCAACACCAGTTTTTTCTATATGTTTCTGCTGGTGCTGACCGCTTTGACCGTGGTGCTTCTGGTCCGGATCGTGGGCATTGTTCTGGTCATAGCCCTGCTCACCATCCCCCCGGCCATCGCCTCCTTTTATGCCAAACGACTCTGGCAGATGATGGTCTACTCCGTGATTTTCTGCGCCCTTTTCACCTGGACAGGTCTGGCAATAAGTTATTCCTTCAGCCTTTCTTCCGGCCCCACCATCATTGTATTCAGCGGTGCGGTTTACCTGGTGCTGCTGGTGGTCCACAACCAGTTTGAATAGGGCACCACAAAGAATGTGGGGCGTTTCCAAATTTGTCAATAATTTGAAAATCAGGACAAGAGGGCAATAGTGTTGATAAAACCAGTTGACAACACTGATCATAGTGAAACCGATAAGATCGGTAACCTTTTTTTGATACGCCGTAGATTGTTGAAAAGTATGCTTATAGCTTTTGTGGTGCTGGGATTACCTGCTCTTGTGATATCTTGCATCGAAGCCGTTAAATTGGGGCAACTGGTCGGGATGATTTTATATGGCGGCATCTACCTGCTTGTTGCTGCAACCACTCATTACTTTCACCGTTTGCCTTTCGGTTTTTGTGCCGGGGTAATGCTTGCAAGTTTGTATATGATAGCGGTATTCAACTTTTTCCACTTTGGTTTCGCAGGCGCAGGTATTGCCATCGCAATTACCATTTCGGTACTGGCTACGGTATTGTTGGGTATACGAAGTGGTCTTGTCACAGCAGCGACATGTCTTGTTACATTAATTACGATTGGTCTATGCTTTATTTACGGCGCAATAGAAGTAAGCCCCCAGATGCCCGCCACCACGACTAATGCAGTTTCATGGGTGGCCGCAGCTGCCGTATTTTCTCTTCTCACAGGGTCACTTATTTTTAGTTCTGGCAGGTTACAGGAGTATCTGATTAAATCTCTGGCCTCTTTGAGATTCAAGACAGAAGAACTCAAAGAGGCCAACAAAGATCTGACCCGGGAAATTAAACAGCGGGAGATAACCGAAGCTAAACTGAAACAAAGTGAAGAGCAGTTCAGAACTTTGTTTGAAACTGCCCCTGATGCAATCTACCTAACTGATTTGGAAGGGACTTTACTGGATGGAAACCGTACAGCTGAAGCGCTCATAGGAAGTCCACGGGAGGCCTTCATTGGAAAAAATTTCATTGACACAGGTCTTCTGCCGAAAACGGAAATCTCGAAGGCCGTAAAGCTAATGAAAAAAAGTAGGAAGGGTGAAAATACGGGACCGGACGAATTAGCTCTCATAAGCTCAACCGGCAAGGCAATCACTGTCGAAATACTGACCCGTCCTTTCCAATTGGAGGATCGTACAGTAATATTGGGTATTGCCCGGGACGTATCGGAAAGAAAACGACTTGAAAACCGTTTGAACCAGGCCCAGAAAATGGAATCCATCGGCACTCTTGCCGGTGGCATTGCCCATGATTTTAATAATATTTTATATCCGATCATTGGATTTGCAGAGATGTCTATTGAGGACTTGCCTGAAAATCATTCTATAAAAGAAAACCTTGAAGATATCCTACAGGGAGCAAAAAGAGCCCGTGACCTAGTCAAACAAATTTTAGCTTTCAGCAGTCAGGAAATATTGGAATATAAACCCATACGAATTCAGCCAGTGATTGAAGAAACACTGAAATTAATAAAGTCTATTCTTCCTGCCAACATAGATATTGAACACAACCTCAATGAAGACTCAGACTATATTTTAGGTGACACCACTGAAGTTCATGAAATTATTATGAACCTTTGCATAAATGCATATCATGCCATGGAGGAAACCGGGGGTACACTGAAAGTCTCTTTAAACAAGGCCAAGCATGATTTGAATATAAATTTACCATCTGGAGAATATTGTTGCTTAAGCGTGAGTGATACTGGCAAGGGTATCTCGCCTGAAGTAATTAGCAAAATTTTTGAACCCTATTTTACGACAAAGGAACAGGGAAAAGGATCCGGTTTAGGGCTTTCTGTTATTCATGGGATTATTAAAAATTATAAGGGCGCCATAACCGCTGAAAGCAAACCAGGGGAAGGGACAATTTTTTATGTTTATATTCCCTTGACCTCCCAGACAATAAAAACAGATGATATGCCCACTCTCAATAAAATAGGAATCCGTGGAGATGAAACAATTTTATTTGTTGATGATGAAGAAGCGATTGTAAAATTAGGCATCCGGATTCTTGAAAAACTGGGGTATAAAGTGACGGGGAAAACCAGCTGCATAGAGGCACTGGCTTTGTTTGGATCTGATCCTGAAAGGTTTGACCTGGTCATTACGGATATGGCAATGCCCAGCATGGTCGGAACGGACTTTGCCAAAAAACTGATCGAAATCCGCTCGAATATCCCCATCATTATCTGTACGGGCTTCAGCGAGAAACTTGACCATGAAACAGCAAAGAAGCTTGGTATAAAAGGCTACCTTCACAAACCGATTTTAATCAATGATTTGTCGTCAAAAGTACGGAAAGTCATTGATAAATCAAAAACATGACTGCAACTCGCCATTAAAGATCCGCCGAAAATTTGTGCTGCCGTTAAACCGCTTTTTTAAGTTTCGATAAACCGGTCATCAGATTTTTGTGTGGCCGCTTTTTTCTGGGCCTGTTCCAGCCAGCCTGTTGCTGTTACCTCTTTCACATCAAATTTGGGAACATAGGGTTTTATGTCAATGAGGGGGGTGTTGTTGAGAACATCGATACCTCGAACAAAGACCAGGTTTTTGTCCCTTCCCATGAGTTCTACAATGGACAGGCCGATGGAATTAGGCCTTCTGGGTGCCCGGGTGGAAAAAAGGCCCCTTTTTTGGGTATCCAGAAACGGGGTGACCAAGAGATCATACCCGGTGGATCGATGAAATTGATATAATAAAATAATATGGGAAAAGCCCATAAGATCATTCAACCCCTGTTCATATTCCGGATGGATCACAAGGGTCCCTTCTATCTCAAGGGCACCTGACGGCTGGATGGGCATGCCTTTTAAATCATCAAACGGGGTGTTGATCACCCCTATGGGAGATATCTGCATCTTAAATTTTTTCCTTAAAAAGAGTAGTTTGGTTTCTGCCGTTCTGCTTTGATGCATACAGGGCATTGTCGGCCCCGGCAACGGCTTGGATTACTGTCCCGGCATCTGCCCCATTGTTCAAATGGGCCACACCAAAGGACATGGTAATATTAATAAATTGGTTCTCAATGAGGTTGCCGGATCGGTCCAGCTGGGCAAACCGGGTGGACTCAATTTTTTCCCGGATCCGCTCCACAATATGAACCGCATCCTCCCCGTTGGTTTCATCCAGAATTAAGAGGAACTCTTCCCCGCCGTACCGGCCAGCCATGTCAAAATATTCCCGCATGGACCCGGCAAGAATATTTCCCACCTCCCTTAGCACGAGATCCCCCTGAATATGACCATGGGTATCATTAATTTTTTTAAAAAAATCGATATCCCCCATGGCAATACTGGCAGACAGCTCTGGCTTGCGCTCAAGCCGTTTCAAGATCCTTCCCAGCTCCTCTTTTATTTTTCTGGCATTGTAAAGCCCGGTAAGACCGTCATATTCTGCCTGCTGTTTGAATTGGGTCTTTAACAAAAGGGTGCTCAAAAAATTACACATGATCTCCACGGTGCTAACCTCAAAATCCATAACAGAAGACTCTTTGCCGAAAAAATCTCCGCCAAACAGATAGCCCCCCCCATAGTCCTGGGGAAAAAAAACATATCCCATGACATCACACCCCATTCCCGGAACATTGATACAGGAAACATTCTTGTTCAAAAAGGCATTCACCTCATTGACATAGAGCTGGTCCCTGGCATCCAGGAACAGCCGCAATTTTCGACCTTCCTTTAAATCCATGCGGGAGTTGTGGGGATCCAGCACCTTGACCACTTCCAAAATCAAACGGTCATCAATGATATTGGACACCTTGTACAACACACTGATATCAAACATCATGGTTTTCTGGATAATCTCCAAAGGATAATTAAAACAATCATCATTGCCCGCATCTGCATCCAGATTTTTTAAAAAATCAGATAATTTGCCCAAACGGTTCAGGATGGTTTTTGCATCGGACTCATTTTTTTTCATGGAATTTCCTCAAATCCTTGGGAATCAAAGGCCACCTGCCCATCAAAGGAAAGAATGATCACCCGGATCCGTATCCGGTTCTTTGCAAACCCTTCTGCCGTCTCCCGGACTTTTTTCCCCACAAATGCGAGCAACTCCGGATAATCCGGATAGATATATGAAAAGGCATGACGGGCTGTATTGGCGTTTTTGATATTCCCATAAAGCGATTCATCCCCGGTGATTTCCCGGGACCAAAGGGCCAGTTTGCTCAGGGTCAGGTCGGACTTAGCCGCATGGGTGTGTTCAAATCCCAGGGACATTTTAACAGCCTTGCCAAAAAACACGGTATAGACAATATTTTGACAGAACTTTTTGTCTACTTTTGTTGATAGGGCCTCATCAATGGCGGCCTTGAAAAAATCTCCGGTCTGCACAAAGGCTTCCTCAAGAAACTGTGGCAAAAGTCCCATGGCAAACCGTTCGCTCCGCCTTCCCGTGGTAAAGACCAGGGTATCCATTCCCTTGGCCATGGCAACAGATATGCTGGATCGAATGGTGGCAATATAGGCATCATGGGACATGGGTTTGACAATCCCCGTGGTCCCGAGGATGGAGATTCCCCCGAGAATTCCCAGACGGGCATTCAGGGTTTTTTTGGCAAGTATCTCCCCTTTGGGGACAAAAATTTCAATGCTCACCCCCGGGCCTGAAAGGCCATATTGATCCCGGACCTGATCCACCACATTTTGGATCATTTTTATGGGGCCCGCATTGATGGCCGGTTCCCCCACATCCACTTCAAGACCGGGCTTGGTCACCCGCCCCACCCCTTTGCCGCCGGTTATGGTCACCGTCCTGGGGCCAGAAGACAAGGGAGCAGAAGACAGGGTCACCTTTGCCCCGATCTCAGCCTTGTGGGTGATGTCCGGATCATCTCCGGCATCCTTTATCACCGAGGCTTTACAGCAGGTGTCTGAAATTTTAATGATTTTCTTAACAGGGATATTTCTTTTTTCACCCGTTAAAAATTCAATTTCCACGGTTTCCGGAAATTGAGGGGTGACCAAGGCCAGCAAGGCCGCCTTGACCGATGCCGCGGCAGCAGCACCTGTGGTAAATCCCTGTTTAAGCGTTTTTGCAGCCATGGTGCTCCTTGTCGGATTTTATGGAAGCCCTCTGGATCTGATCTGGTATTGGGCCTGTTTTCAGGGATGTCAGCCGGATCTTCCGAAAGTTAACGCAATTTTCCACAAAGGTGCTGGCACAGCCGGAGTTGCTGCCAAAATGAACATGGAAATAGGAACCAAGGGTGAGATTTTTTTGATATCCCTTTAAGTCAAGATTCTGACCCACCCGGGAGGTCACCTGGTAAACATTTTTTACCGCCGGGTCCTGGGAACCGGCTGTGTTTAAGGAAGAATAATGAAATTCATGCCCCCGGATCACCGCCCCTTTCTTACCGATGAGGGTATTCTGGGTCAAGGTGATTTCCCGATACCCCAGGGACCGGAGCCGATGGGACATCTGGGTGGAAAAGTCAAAACAACCGGTCATTGCATGCCGGGCCGGCGCTGTCTTACTGACCTGCTCTTCCGGGTCTTCTGGATCTTCCAGTTCCATGCCCGAAATTTCTCGGCAAAGATACATGAAGCCTCCGCATTCCCCGTAGATGGGCATGCCTGAACGGCTCAGGGCCGCAATCTGTTCCAGAAGATCCCTCTTGTCAGACAAGTCTTCGGCAAAGATCTCGGGATATCCCCCGCCCAGATAAATCCCGTCAATCCCTTCGGGCAATTGTGCGTCGGTTAAGGGCGAAAAGAAAACAATCTTTGCCCCGGCATTTTTTAAACTGTCAATATTGTCCTGATAATAAAAACAAAAGGCCTTGTCCCTTGCCACGGCAATAACCGGCCCCGCTAGATCGGAAGAGCACACGTCTGAACTCCAGTCACTCCGGAGAATCTC
>CAXHYW010000059.1:0-11629 GCA_964021475.1 uncultured Desulfobacteraceae bacterium
ATTTTATATCGGATATTCTCCCATGACAGCACAAAAAAGTCTCATCAATATATTCTGGACCAGTATGACACTTCTTTACCTGACCCTGGTGGGCTTGCTGGTATATCTGTGGGTGGGAGAGGAAATACAAAACAGGGAATCGGAATTTAACCGGACCAGGCAAACCTATGTCGCTGCCCAAAAAGAAACCATAAAAGGACAGGTAGACCAGGCGGTTGCCTATATTGAACATCAAAAATCCCTTGCAGAAACCCGGGTCCGGCAAGAGGTAAAATCCCGTACCTTGGAAGCCTATCAAACCGCAAGTTATATTTATAGGAAAAACAAAGATCGCCTGCCCCTGGAACAAATCAAGGAATTGGTTCACGATGCTTTATTCGCACCGGCCTGGGACGATGGCAAAGGATACTATTTTGTAGAGAACATGGCGGGCACGGAAATCGTCAATCGGAATAATCCTGAGCTTGAGGGGGTTAATCTCATGGCGGTTCAAGACAGCCAGGGGAAATATCTCATGAAAGAGATCCTTGCCACTGCCAACTCCCGGGAGAGGGAAGGGTTTGTCACCTACCACTGGAACAAACCTGCACATCCGGGAATACTTGTCCCGAAAATTTCTCATGTTAAATATTTCCCCCCCCTGGACTGGGTCATTGGCAATGGGAAATACCTGATGGATGAAGAAGAAAAAATAAAGCGGGAAGTTCTCGCCCATATCGAAACAATACACTACGGCAAAAAAAGTTATTTATTTACCGGGACCTGGGAAGGACTAAGCCTGTCCGGCCCTTTTGAAGGGAAGAACAGACTGGATATCACAGATATTAACGGCGTAAAGATTGTTCTCGAACTCATCAACGCGGCCAAATCAGGTGGCGGGTTTGTCACCTATGTTGCCCCCAAATTTAAAGGCCAGGCACCCGCCCCTAAAATCAGCTATGCCAGGGCGATTTCCGATTGGGAATGGTATATCGGCACCGGCATATATGTTGACACCATAGAAAAGGTGATCCAAAAGAAACAGGCGGCCATAAAAAAGAGCATCCAAACCCTATTGATTAAAAGCAGTGTCGCCTTGTGCCTGTTTTTACTGGTCTCCTTTTTCATGGCCTGGCTGCTCTCCAGAAAAATAAAAAAGAATCTGGATCTCTTTCTCCGCTTTTTCAACCGGTCCGCCACCCAAAGTCTGCCCATTGAGAATGACCAGATTTCCTTTACCGAGTTTCAATCCCTTGCGGTTTCTGCCAATAAAATGGTCATGGCGCGGAACGAATCGGAAACAGCCCTTCGAAAAAGTGAAGAAAAATATCGACGCCTGTTTGAAAAATCCAAGGATGCCCACCTCATTATTGAATCAGATACCTTTGTTGACTGTAACCAGGCCACCGTGGAGATACTGGGGTATGAAAATAAAACACAAATTCTTCATACCCATCCCTGGGAACTCTCCCCGGCCCTCCAGCCCGACGGCAGGGACTCCTTTTCAAAGGCAAAGGAGAAAATTGCCCTTGCCGTAAAAAACGGCAGTCACCGGTTTGAATGGGATCATGTTCGGGCCAATGGGGAAGTATTTCCCGTGGAGGTGCTCTTGACACCGATTTCCACTGACCAGGGTAAACAGATCATCCATACCACCTGGCGGGATATTACCGATCGAAAAAAGGCAGAGGCCCTGATGATCCAGTCGGAAAAAATGATCACCGTGGGCGGCCTTGCTGCTGGTATGGCCCATGAAATAAATAACCCCCTGGCAGGTATGATGCAAAATGCCCAGGTTATCACCAATCGACTTACCAAAGATATCCCGGCAAATAACAATGCCGCAGCAAGCCTTGGAATATCCCTGTCTGCTATCCAGGCCTACATGGAAATTCGCGGAATACTAAAAATGCTCAAATCCATCACAGAAACCGGGAATCATGCCGCAAAAATCGTTCAAAACATGTTAAATTTTACCCGAAAAAAGTTATCGAAAAAGTCCCCCCATAACCTGGCCCTATTATTGGACAAAACCATTGAAATGGCCCAGAATGACTACAGTCTGGAAAAAAAATACGATATCAAAGATATTGAAATCATCAAGAGATACACGCCTGATCAACCCCTGGTCCTTTGCGATGACATCAATATTCAGCAGGTTTTTTTCAATATCTTAAAGAATGCAGCCCAGGCCATGTTTGATGCCCCTGAAAAAAAAGATCCTCCCATAATCATTATCAGGCTGTCTAGGGACAAAGAGTTTGCAAAAATTGATATTCAGGACAATGGTCCTGGCATGGACGAGGCCGTCTCCACCAGAATTTTGGAACCCTTTTTCACGACAAAAAAAGGAAACCAGGGATCAGGCCTTGGATTGTCTGTCTCCTATTTCATCATTGTGGATGACCATGGCGGGACCATAGACATAGAGTCAACACAGGGGCAGGGTAGCACTTTCATTATCCGGTTACCTCTGGCAGATCCATCGAAATCAGGAATCTTTTAAAATAATGCAAAGGCACCCCCATGAAACAAACCAGAACGGCAATCGGAAAATCCGTTCAGCGCATAGATGCAAAAGACAAAACCTGCGGCACCATAAGATATACCGATGATCTTTCCCTTCCGGGCATGCTGTATACCGCTTTTGTCAAAAGTCCCCATGCCCATGCCACCATTGACCGGATTGACCCGTCACCGGCATTGGACCATCCCGGCGTGCTGGGTATCTTCACAGGAGAAGATTTCAACTGCCTTATCGGGCTTTACCTTGGCGACAAACCGCCCCTGGCCAGAAAAAAAGTCCGGCATTTTGGAGAACCGGTTGCCGTGGTGGTGGCCCATACCCTGAAATCGGCCAGGAGGGCGGCAAAAAAAGTATGGGTCTCCTACACGCCGTTGCCCGTTGTTGCAAGCCCGAAAGAAGCACTTGAAAAAAACGCCCCTGTGATCCATGACCGTCTTGCAGATTACACCCATATTGATGCCATACTGCCGGAACCCGGAACCAATGTGGCAAACCGGACACGGATCAGAAAAGGGGATACCACAGCCGGTTTCAAACTGTCCTGTGTCGTGATTGAAGAAACCTTTTCTTTCCCCCCCGGGGATCATGTGTTTATGGAAGACCGGGTGGCTATTGTTGAGATCAGAAGCGATGGTCGGGTCATGGTCCGATCCTCCACCCAGTCCCCTTTTGGGGTTCAGTCCCTGATGAGTAGTTTTTTCAATATCCCGGCAGGAAAAATAACGGTAACAGCACCGCCTGTGGGCGGCGGGTTCGGGGGCAAGGCCGGTATCGGGATTGAGCCCATTGCCTATCTTTTATCAAAAAAAATGGGCGGCAGGCCTGTCCGGGTCTGCCTTGACAGAACCGAAGATTTTATCTGCGCCCCGGGAGCACCCGGTATTGAAGCTACCATCCGGCTGGGGGCTGATAAAAAAGGCAGATTAACAGCAGCCGATATTGAACTGTTGTTTGATTCAGGTGCCTATGCCGATTATGCGGTCAATATCAGCCGGGCTGCGGCGCTTGCCTGCTCAGGCCCCTACCGGATTGACAATATTAAGGCAGACAGTCTCTGTGTATATACCAACCACCCCTTTGCCACGGCCTACAGAGGGTTCGGCCATATTGAGCTTGCCTTTGTCATTGAACGTAGCCTTGATCTTCTGGCACAAAAGCTGTCCATGGACCCTTTGGTCATCAGAGAAAAAAATGCGATCCAGGCGGGTGATACCACCCCGACTCAAAACCTGCTGGACGACAACACCGGAGATCTAAAGGGTTGCATCGCCAAAGTGGCCAAAAGGATAAACTGGGCTTCCGGAAGATTTCTTCGTATCAATGAAACCATTGTGAGAAGCAAAGGCATTTCCTGTTTCTGGAAAGCACCTGCCATTCCCACCAATACAGATGCCGGGGCCATTATCACATTCAACAACGACGGCAGCATCAACCTTGCCACGGGTGCCGTTGAAATCGGCCAGGGCAGCCAGACCGGCCTTGCCCAGATCACGGCTGAGGCATTCGGCATTGACACAACAATGGTCCATGTGGTCCGGGAGATTATCACGGACAGGGCGCCCCACGACTGGGCCACAGCAGCCAGTCGCACCCTTTTCATGGCTGGAAACGCTGCGCTCATGGCCTGTGAAGATGCAAAACTAAAAATCAGGCAGACCGCTGCCCAGGTGTTTAAATGCGACCCTGACGACATCCTTGTGGCCAAAGGAACGGTTAGTTTAAAAAACAGTCCCAACACGGGCATTGCCCTTGGCAGTATTGTAAACGGGTACACCTTTAAAGACGGCAAATCCATGGGCGGCCCTATCATCGGAACGGGCAGGTATATTACCCCTAATCTCACCCATATCGACCCTGTGACAGGCAAGGGTCATCCTGCCCTGGAATGGACCATCGGCGCCCAGGCCGTTGAAGTGGAGGTGGACACGAGCGACGGATCATTCAAGGTGATCCAAGCGGCATGCGCCATGGATGTGGGCACCGTGATCCATCCGGATCTGGCACGGAGCCAGGTGGTGGGGGCCATGGCCATGGGCATTGGATTTGCCACAAAAGAGGCCTTTGCCTTTGACAGCCGGCAGCGGGTATTAAACGGCAGCCTGCGTGACTTTAAAATTTTAAGATATGGGGAACAGCCAAAATACCATGTGGATTTTCTTTGTACCCCTCAAAAGGACGGCCCCTTTGGGGCAAGGGGACTTGGGGAGCATGGCATCATCGGCATGCCCGGGGCGCTTGCCTCTGCATTTTCACGGGCAGTGGGCAGCCAGCTGACAAAGCTTCCCATCACCCCTGAAGCACTCTGGGAAAAGGGAAGCCAACAATGATTCCCTTCAACTTTGACTATGCACGACCGGACACACTTGAACAGGCCGTGACGCTGTGGCAACACTGTGATCAAAAGGGTAAACATGCGGTTTATTATGCCGGTGGCACACAAATCATCACCCTTTGCCGGGAACAGAAGATAAAACCAGACCTTGTCATTGACATCAAGGGGATCAAAGAGTGCCTGACGTTCCGGGAAGATGACCGGTTGGTTTACGGCGCTGCCCTGCCGTTGAACAACATCATCGACAAGACCCGTGTAACGCTGCTTTCACAAACACTTGGCAAGATTGCTGACCATACCATCAGAAACCGGCTGACCCTTGGGGGCAACATCATGGGATATCTACCCTTTAAAGAGGCAGTGCTCGCCTTTCTTGTGCTGGATGGCAGCGCAGAAATCTTTGGACCCCAAGGTTGTCGGACCCAATCACTTTCAACCCTTTTCAACAAACGGGTCAGGCTTGAAAAAGGAGAATGCATTGTCAACTTCTCCCTCTCCCCTGAAACTATAAAAACCAAAACCTTTTTTGTTAGAAAACAAAAGGACAGCCCCGTGGATTACCCCATCCTCACCGCCTGTTTTGCCGGTCGCACCAAAAGTCTTACCATGGCCGTTTCCGGGGTGTTTGCCTTTCCCTTAAGGGATGCAGATATTGACAGCATCCTCAACCAAACGGATCTGTCCTGTGACAAAAGGGCACTGCAGGCAGTGGACCTTCTTGATCCATTGTTCAAGTCCGATTTCAGGGCCAGTGCAGCCTATCGCAAACACCTGCTTAGACTTGCCATTTTGCAAGGCATAAAAGAACTGGAGACATAAAATGACCTTTTACAGCGATACGGTGAAGGCACGACTGAAAGTCAATGGCGAATTACGAGAGGTCATTTTTGAACCCTCGGACACATTGGCACGGGTGATCAGGGAACAATTGGGCCTTACCGGTACAAAAACCAGTTGCGAAAACGGGGACTGTGGTGGTTGTACTGTCCAGGTGGACGATGTGGCAATAAAATCCTGCCTAATGCTGGCTGTTGAAGCCATTGGCAAACGGATCACCACCATTGAGGGCATACAGAACCACCGGCTCAAAGATGCCTTTACCCGGCATAACGGATTCCAGTGCGGCTATTGTACACCCGGTATGATTGTCAATGCAGATGCCATGCTCAAGAAAACCCCCTGCCCGGACAAAAAACAATTAACAAAACACCTTCAAAGCAATCTATGCCGCTGTACGGGATATGAAGGTATTGAATCGGCATTAAAATCTATATGTAAACCTGGGTGAACCCAACAGGAACCCCACGAGTGACCCGCGCCATAATTTTCAAAAATCATAAATGCTGTCGGATTAATTTTAAGCGACACCCCTGACTCAAGGGTGGATTGGGTTATAGTGCTGTAATGGTGATGGCCGGGGGGATGATGGTCTTTTTATCCAGCATATTGATTAAAAATATCCATATTCCGGGCCAATATATCGCCGCTGAGCAGATCTTCCAGGGCCCTTGCATAATCTTCTTTCGCAACCCCGGGGATCAGAGCGTGTTTTGCCACGGTTCCCACAAGGGCAATGTTTTGCATCCTTGCATCGGCAAGCCCCTGGGTTTCAACCTCCAGGCATCGGGCATCTAAATTTTTACAGGCAAGTGAAAGATCCCAGGTCCTCACCTCCGGGCATTGACCCAGGCGAACCGGAAGGGGTTGCCAGGAAATGTTCAGATAAACAAGGGTTCCCCCTTCTTTCAGGGCGGCTCCCACACCCCGAAGGGCTTCATGGATTTCCATCCCCAACACTATATCGCAATTATGTGACAGGGTTAAAGGAGAGAACACCCTGCTGCCGCACCGAATCCTGGAGACGACCACGCCTCCCCGCTGGGCCAGACCATGGGTATCCACCGCCATGACTTCTAATCCGGCATGGTCCGCTCCCCTGAGCAGGGTTTGACTGAGCAGGCCGATCCCCTGACCGCCGACACCGATGATATAAATATTATATTCCTTCATTTGTTTCCTTTTCAAACCCAATGGCCTGGTCGGGACAAGATGGTCTGCAGGAACCATCCCCCAGGCAAAGATCGGTATTCACGCTTACGCTTCCATCCAAATTTCGGATAAAACTGGGACAGCCAAACGACTCAACGCAAACATGGGCCTGGGTACAGGTTTGCGGATCAATGGCAATATGCTTTTGCACATATCCTTTTTTCTTGCGCTGACCTCTTGTGAACTTGAGCATGCAGGGGTGCCTGGCAATGACCACACTGATTCCTTCTGCTTTAAGCGCCTCTTTTACAAGGCCGGTCAACTTTTCCTGGCTGTAGGTATCACAGGAAAACACCTGTTCAATGCCAAGACCTTTGAGCAGGGTTTCAATTTTAATAACCCCGCCGGCATGGTCCTGGTGACCGGTCATGGCAGTGGTGCCGTTTTCCATGATGATCAAGGTGATGTTGTGTGAATTAAAAATAGTATTGATCAGTCCGGGCAGACCGGCATGGAAAAAAGTGGAATCCCCCAGAAATGCCACCACCTTTTTTCCACCGTTGTTCAGGGAAAGCCCCGAAGCAATACCCGGAGAGGCCCCCATGCACATGAGTACCTCCCCGACCTCATAGGGCGGCATATACCCCAGGGTGTGGCAACCGATGTCAGCCACGGTGATATCTTCCTTATTCAACGCTTTTTTAATGGCAAAAAAGGCAGATCTATGACCACAGCCGGGGCACATCTGGGCGGATCGGTCAGGCACTATCGCCACTGGTGTTTTCTCTTTTAGCCCCTCTGCCACGAGACCCTCTTCTTTCTGACCTGCCTCTTTTATGCCCCTTGGCATCATCTCCGGCCAGGTGGCCAGGATTTTTTCAAAAGTTTTGTCCGGGGTAAATTCACCGATAAAATCCTTGTCCCTTGTTTTCCCAGTTATGGTAACCGTCAACCCATGATCATATGCCATGGCCTTGATTTGGTTTTCGAGGATGTCATCCAGTTCCTCTAAAATCAACACCTGGTCATTGGATGTTAAAAAGGAGAGGATGCCTTCCCGATCAAGGGGATTTACCACCCCCAGTTTTAAAAGATTGGGCCGGTGGCTGAATCGTTCCAGTACATCCAGGACAGACAACCAGGTCAATCCTGCGGTGATGATACCCTTGCCCTGACTGCTGCTACTTCTGATCACCTGGTTCAAACCGCTCTTTCGGATATCCGATAAGATCGGCCCTATTCTTTCCATGGCAAGGCGTTTCATTTCCAAAGCCAATACGGTCAAAGGGATATAGGGGCCGTTTTCCTTGTTAAATTGGGTTTTATATCCCTTGTCTTCTGTGTATCCGGCAAAATTAATTTTTTGCCGGGCATGACAGACATGGGTGGCCAGACGCAATACCACAATGGTTTTATGGGCAACTGCCAGTTGAGCCGCCTGTTTATAATATGCATAGGCTTCCTTGGGGGAAGCCGGCTCCAGAACGGTGACCTTTGCCATGCGATAAATATTTCGGTTGTCCTGCTCGTTCTGGGAAGAGTTGGCACCGGGGTCATCCCCGATGACCACCACCATGCCGCCAATGATATTGACAAGACCCAATTGCACAAAGGTGTCAAGGGCCACATTCAGGCCCACGCTTTTATAGAAAACACAGGACAGATTTCCATTGATAGCCGCACCAAATGCCACTTCCGTGGCGACTTTTTCATTCACCGAAAATTCAAAATAAAAAGGCTGTCGATCTTTGGGGATATCCTGTATCGCCGATGCGATCTCCGGGGTGGGGGATCCGGGATAAGAGGTTGCCACACGGGTGTTAGACTCAACCATTGCCCTGACAAGGGCCTGGTTGCCCATTAAAATTTCTTCAAAGGGGTCTGGTTGGACAAGCAACTCACCCAGATTTTTCATTTACCTTTCCTCCTGGCCTTGGTTTCAACATATTTTAGAATACCTCATGCTCAATTTTCCTGGAAGACCGAATTATTTTTTTTCTCCAAGTAGTTCATCCATGGTATCAAAAAGTTTTTGTTGGGAAAACGGCTTTTTCAAAAATCTGGAATTCGCATCCAATAGATGTTCATCCAGGGTATTTTCAAGAACCATACCCGATATCAGGATCACCGGCAGATTGCGAAACCGGGGAGGCCCATTCCGTAAAATATTTATCAGATCCCGTCCGTCACTGGCTGGCATGTTGATATCTGTAATTAGAAGAACCGCAGAGGGATTACCCCGTAACGCGTCCAGAGCATCTTCCCCATTGGAAAGATCAATACACTCATCCCCCCGGGTTTCCAAAAATAATTTCATGAGGGATCTTGCATCGGTGTCGTCTTCTGCCAGAATAATCAATGCCATGAATCCATCCTTATATCCATCCCTAATAAAGGGACACGATATTTCATCATTGTCCCAAAAAATCGCATTGAATTTATTATGATTCACATGGAAGACGGTGTCAAGCAAGCATCTATTTTTCCTAGGGCTCCACGGCCAAAATCCAAACCTGAATTTCCTCCAGCCATTTGTGATAAAAGCCTTGACCTGTGAGGGGAAGAGATCTATGACAGTGAAGACAAAGATATTAATATTTCATCCCAGAGAACCGCTATTACGATGCAACAATTACGATGCAATAAAGGCCCCCTATGAATAAGATTAATTCCCCCCATATTTTAATCGCAGATGATAATCCGATCAATCTCAAGGTGTTAAGATCCATGCTGGAAGGCAAGGGATATGAGGTCACCTCGGCGATGGATGGTGCCCAGGCACTGCTGGGTATCCAACAGGCACCGCCGGATTTGATTATTCTGGACATCCACATGCCAAAAATGGATGGACTTCAGGTGATTGATGCCTTAAAAAAAGACCCGGCACTCAAAAGCATCCCTGTTATTTTTATCAGTGCCTTGAGTGATCCAGCTGACAAGGTTTTGGGCTTCCAGAAAGGGGCCGTGGATTATATTGAAAAACCTTTTTCAGGGCAGGAGGTTAAGGCCCGGGTAGAAACCCACCTCAAACTTCAATACTATCAAAAGCAACTGGAAGACCAGGCCGCTTCCAGTGAAAAACGATTCCAGCTCACCTTTGAGAATGCGGCAGTGGGCATCGCCCATACAAGCTTGGACGGCTCATTTTTCAGGGTCAACAAACATTTTTGCAGCATCCTGGGATATGATGAACCAGATTTTGAAAACCTGACGGTCAAAAACCTGACCCTTCCCGGGGAATGGGACCAGGACCTATTGGCCATCAAAAATCTTTTCTGCAACAAGATTGCAACCATCCGCCGGGAAAAACAATTTATTCGAAAGGACAAAAAGAAAATCTGGGGAAGAGTAACCGTCTCCATGGCCCGGGAAAACCAAAACGATTCAGGATATGCAATTATGGTAGTTGAAGAGATTACCGACCGGATTGAGGCGGAAAACAAACGAAAGACAATGGAAGGTCAGCTCAGACACGCCCAGCGAATGGAAGCCATTGGCACCTTGGCTGGCGGTATTGCTCATGATTTTAACAATATTCTGGGAGTGATCATGGGATATACAGATATTGCCCGGGGCAAGTTGCCCCATGACACTCCCGCCGGGAAAAGTCTGGATGCCATCAAGACAGCGACCAACCGAGCCAAGGATTTGGTGCGGCATATCCTCACCTCCTGCCGCCAGGTGGAACAAGAAAAACTACCCATTCGGGTAATTTTTATTGTAAAAGAAGTTCTGGATCTCTTACGGGCCTCCCTGCCCACCACCATTGAGATTGAAACCAATCTTGAAAAATGTAACCCCGTTCTGGCAGACCCCACCCAGATACACCAAGTGATCATGAATCTGTGCACCAATGCCTACCATGCCATGGAAGAAAAGGGCGGCTGTCTGACCCTATCACTTAAAACGGTATTCCTTGGTGATGCCCAGCAAACAAATCCCCTTGCCCTGATTCCCGGATATTACAATCTTCTAGAAGTTAAAGATACGGGTACTGGTATTAAGCATGCCTTGCTCGAACGTATTTTTGAACCGTATTTCACAACAAAACCAAAAGACAGGGGAACAGGCCTTGGCCTTTCCGTGGTCCACGGAATCATCAAAAGCCACGATGGGGAAATTTTTGTTTCCAGCACGAAGATGGGGACCTGTTTTAAAATTTATCTACCCTGCCTGGAAGAAGAGATAACCTCCCGTACCATGGAGGTTACCGGCACCATCCCCCGCGGCACTGAAAGATTGCTGATTGTGGATGACAATGGTCCATACCTGGAAATGATGACAGATCTTTTAACGGATCTTGGATATCAGGTGACGGCTACCCTAAAAAGTGTTGAGGCACTGGAGATGATCCAAAAAAATCCCGATCACTTTGACTGCCTGATAACCGATTACACCATGCCCGGCATGACCGGGTCCCAACTGGCCCAAAAAGTCCTGAAAGAGGCACCCAATCTGCCCATTATCATGTACACGGGAATTAACGAAATCATCGCCCGGAAAAATGCTACAAATCTGGGGATAAAAGCATTTTTGAACAAGCCTGTGGTTCTGATCGAGACCGCGAACACCCTGAGATCCGTCCTTGATACGCCCAAAAAATAATAATACTAAACCATGGAGACAATCTATTTTAGTTGTTTATCCATCCGGGTTTTCTCATTAAACTGGGGATAACTGGCCAGGGTAGATTCCAGGGAATGGCCGTAGATCACATAGTTTTTTCGCACACTGCACTGGTTCACGTTGAACAGAGGATAGACCATGACATCATGAAGAATTCTGATCTGAGCCTGCTCCCA